>NZ_JBITPN010000020.1:0-114336 GCF_050467985.1 Brevibacillus sp. NRS-1366
AAGCTGGTAAGACCCCTCATAGACGATGAGGTTGATAGGTTCGGTGTGGAAGCGTGGTAACACGTGGAGCTGACGAATACTAATCGGTCGAGGACTTATCCACACTCTTAGCAATCATGCAGATCCAGTTTTGAAGGAACGAGCTGGAAAAGCTGTATTCTCGATTACTTGAAAAAGTAATGGCGAATACAGCTTTTTTTGTTTTTCAAACGATCAATTTGCCTGCCGGTCCGTTTTCAAATTTAATTCAAAAAAATCCATGCTCTAATGAGAATATCTATACATATGCCTGTCTTTTGGTAGGGGCCAGGAGAGGGACGAAACGGAGGAAAGCAAGGTGAATCGAACGGTTCGAATGATCACCATTGGGATTTTGGTACTAGCCGTGGTGATAGGGTGCTCATCTAATCCTGAAAATTCAAACAGGAGAATGAGCCAAGGGGCAAGAGCAGTTCCTGTTGAAGTAAAAAAAGCGGCGCAAGAAGAATTTTCTGTGCAGCTTGCTCTATCTGGACGGCTAGAAGCCATTCAACAGGTAGATATAACCTCGAAAGCGACAGGGCGAGTATCACAGGTGCTCGTGAAAGTAGGCGATCAAGTAAAAAGCGGACAAGCTATCGCCATACTGGAGGGACAAGAGCTCCAGATTCAGATGCAAAAGGCACAGGCCTCCATGCTATCAGCCCAAGCCAAATATGCGGAGGCGACAAAAGGGGTGGAAGAGGAGACATTGGCTCAAACCGCCAATTCTCTGGCTGATTTACAAAACAAGGAAAATGCGGCAAGAGTCGATTTGGAACGGGCGGAAACCCTTTTTAAAGAAGGAGCGATTTCTACTGCTGAGGTAGAAAAGGCCCGCTTGGCTCTGGCGACAGCAACTACCAATTTGGAAAATCAAAAGCAAAAGGCAAAGCAAGAGAAAAAGGGACCAACTAAAGAAGAGCTGGATACAGCAAATGCTCAGTTGAAGCAGTCGGAAGCTGATTACGCTCTATCCCAACTAAACGTCACCAATTTGACGATAAAAGCCCCGATTGATGGTGTCATTGGTTCATTGGCAGTGACTGTAGGGGATCAACTATCAAACAATGGGGTCGTCGCTCAGGTCGTAAACATGAAAACGATGAAAGTGACGGCCAAGACAAGTGAGGGACAGGTCGGACAATTCGAGCCAGGACAAACGGTAACAGTGAAGATCCCGTCGGCGAAGCTCACGGTAACGGGGAAAATTACCTCCGTTAGCCCTATCGCTGATGCCAGCAAATCGTATCCGATTGAAATCGAGGTAGACAATACTGAGATGAGAGCAAAATCCGGCATGGTTGCTTCTATTGAAGTAAAAGGAAACCCGCATCAGGCCATTGTCGTTCCTCGTGAAGCTGTCATCACGAAAGCCGAAAGCTCGTACGTATTTGTTGTAGAAGACAATAAGGCAAAGCAAGTGACGGTAACAACAGGCGAGTCAGACGGAACAAAGATCGAAATACTGTCCGGATTACAAGGTGGAGAGTCCGTTGTCGTCCAGGGGCAAAATACATTAACCGCCAATTCAACAGTAGCAGTGATTGACCCTAATCAGGCAAAAGAAGGCCAAGGGAAGAAGGCATGGCCGAGACCCGAGCCTTCGGCAGCCCCAAAAGGATAGGTGATTCCCATGCATATATCGGAACGCGCGATACGACGACCCGTCACTGTAATGATGGGGGTGCTGATCGTCATTATCCTGGGAATCATGTCACTGAGTCGGATTCCTATTGACCTTTACCCCAAAATTGAAATACCTACGATTGCGATAATCACGAGTTATTCCGGCGTCGGTCCGGAAGAGATAGAAAATCTCGTCACCAAACCTGTCGAGCAGGCAGTAGCTACCGTAGCAGGAATTAAATCTGTCAGCTCTACCTCTAGAGAAGGCTCCTCCATGGTCATCGTTGAGTTTAACTATGGAGCCGATTTGGATAAGGCGATAACGGAGGTCACGCAAAAGGTTGAGCGGGCCAAGCGTTCTCTGCCAGATGACGTCGACTCACCGACCGTAGCCAGAATGGATCCGAACAGTACCCCGGTACTGACGCTGGCAGTTTCGGCGGACATGGGTGCAGACCAGTTGAAAAGCTTTGTGCAGGACCAAATTGCCCCAGCGATCGAACGGGTCAATGGAGTTGCCTCTGTATCTGTTTCCGGAGGATTGGATCGAGAAATCAAGATTGTCATCGATCAAAGTAAATTGGAGCAGTACGGTGTTTCCATCTCCGATATCAGTCAGCAGCTGAAAAGCCAAAACCTGGATTCCTCCGGTGGCAACCTTATGGAGGGCGGCGTTTCCTACACCGTTCGATCACTGGGAAAATTCAAATCGCTGGATGATATTCGCAAAGTGTCCGTTCCTTTAAAGGACGGCAGCCGAATGTTCCTGGAGGATCTGGCTTTCATTCAGGACAGCTTCAAGGAAGCAACGATTGAAAACACCTTGAACAACCAGCCGACAGTAACGATGTCGATCATGAAGCAATCCGGTACCAATACAGTCGCAGTCGTGGATCAGCTTTTCGCCGAGCTGGACCAACAGCGAAACAGTATGCCAGAGTCCATGTCTGTCATGGCGCTTTCCGATCAGTCTTCCTTTATTCGAGCATCCATCAATACGCTCGTGCATGACAGCTTGATTGGTGGCGTTCTGGCGATCCTGATTATTCTGCTGTTCTTGAAAAGTGCGAGCAATACGGTGATCATTGCTACAGCGATCCCGATCTCTGTCATTTCTACCTTTACCTTGATGTTTTTTGCCGACATGTCGATCAATATCATGAGCTTGGGTGGTTTGACGCTGGGCATCGGGATGATCGTAGATGACGCGATCGTCGTTTTGGAGAATATCCACCGGCATCGAGAGACGGGCTTGTCGATCAAGGCAGCGGCTGTGAAAGGTACAAAGGAAGTAGCGATGCCCGTTATTGCCGCTACGCTTACGACCGTCGCCGTATTTTTCCCGATCGTGTTTGTAGAAGGAATTACTGCACAGTTGTTCCGTGATCTCGGAGTGACCGTCTCTTATTCCTTGCTGGCTTCTTTAATCATCTCGCTCACTGTCACGCCAATGCTGGCAGTCAAATGGAGTGCTTCGCACAAAACCAATTACATAAAAACAGCGGCCGAGCAGCAGGAGAAACGCCCAGATTCGGGTATGGTCTCCCTATATCGCAAGGTGTTGCGATGGGCGCTTCGTCATAGAAAGAGCGTTCTTGCCATTGGGGTAGCCTCCTTGATTGCTGGTGTAGGACTGATTCCTTTTATCGGATCGGAGTTCATGCCTACATCTGATCAGGGACAGATCAACGTATCGATCTCCTTGCCGAATGGAACCGAGCTGGAAAAGACGAGACAGGTCGTCACCGAGGCCCAATCCATTTTGTCTACGATTCCAGAAGTCAAAACGATCTTTACAGCACTGGGCGCAACGAATGCCACCAGAGGGAACTCCGCATCCACCTCAGCAGGCTCCTTTCTATTGATCCTGTCTGACCAATCGGAGCGGCAGCGTAGTACAGCAGCAGTCACTGAAGAAATCCGTCAAAAGCTGAACCGTTTCCCAGGCGCGCGATTGAGAGTGAGCGAAGCAGGGGGTGCGACCCTGCCCGGATTAGGCGGAGGAGGCGGGCAATTTGGCGGTTCTGCACCGATTTCTTATGCGATCCGGGGCAATGACGAAGCTACGTTAAAGCAGGTAGCGGAAAATCTGACTGCGGCGATCGGTGAAGTGCCGGGAGTGCGTGAGGCAGACAACAATATGGAAGAATCCCGTCCAGAAATCCAGGTGAATCTGGACCGAGTGCGAGCTGCTGAGCTGGGTGTTACCCAAAGTCTCATCGCAAGTACGATCCAGACAGCACTGCGGGATCAGGTAGCTACCAAATATGAGACTGCAGGGACAGAAGTAGATGTGACACTGAGCCTCGGAGACAACAAGGTAGCAAGCATGCAAGAGATTGGCGATCTTCTTTTAACAACGCCGAGAGGGGAATTGATCCAAATCAAGGATGTAGCCACTGTTGCGATGGCTAACGGTCCTCAAGCGATCCAGCGCTACAATCAGACACGCGTGGTGAACGTAACGGCAGCGCTCGCTCCTGATCAGGACCTTGGAACTGTGACAGATGCTATTAATCAAACGTTGGTTACGTTTCCAGTCCCACCGGGATACACGATCGAGCAACAAGGACAAAATCAACAGATGGATGAGTCAACCAAAAGTATGCTGATTGCGTTTGGATTGGCGATTGTGCTGGTCTACATCATTTTGGCAGCGCAGTTCGAGTCGATGGTCTACCCATTTTCAATCATGCTCTCCGTACCACTGTCCATTTTCGGAGCGACCTTCAGTCTGTGGGTCACAGGCAGACCGGTTAGTGTACCTGCTTTTATCGGTTTGATCCTGCTGGCAGGACTGGTCGTGCGCAATGCGATTGTATTGATCGACTTTACCAATATTTTGCGCAGAGAAGGGATGGAACGAACAGAAGCGTTGCTAACAGCAGGACCGGTACGCTTGCGGCCGATCTTGATGACGACCTTTTGTACGGTATTAGCCTTGCTGCCACTGGCGCTTGGTCTGGGTGAGGGAGCAGAGAGCCAGGCACCGATGGCCACCGTGGTTATTGGTGGACTACTTTTTTCCACTTTGCTAACTCTCGTTGTTATTCCAGTCGTTTATGCTATGCTGGATGACATGACGACCCGATTGCAAAAGGTATTTCGGTTCAATCTGCCGTCTCGGAAGATAAAGTCGGCGAGTCTGGAAAAGTAATGGCAGGTACAACAGGTAGCTGTTTCAAAAGAAAGAGGGATAGATATGCTAATTCTTGCAGTCGAGGATGAACAAGCTCTCCTTCAGGCGATTGCTGGAGTGCTGACAGACGAAGGCTATCAAGTAGATACAGCCGAGCGGGGCGATGACGGACTTTTGTTGGCAGAGCGAGGCATCTACGATCTATTGGTGTTAGATATTATGATGCCAGGTCTGGATGGCCTGACATTGGTCAAAACGCTACGCGCGAAAGGAATCATGACACCAGTGCTGTTTTTGACGGCAAAAGACAGTGTAAAAGCGAGAGTAGAAGGTCTGGATGCGGGCGCAGATGATTATTTGGTCAAGCCCTTTGCGACTGAGGAGCTGACAGCCAGGGCCAGGGCACTCCTGCGTCGCAATGGGAAAACAGGAGGAGCAGAGGGGGAGATGGCATACGGGCCACTTTCCCTGAAAGTAAATGAATACGATGGGTTCGTTGACGATGAACCGATGAAGCTCACGACCAAGGAGTATGAGCTGCTCAAGTACTTCCTGCAAAACCGAGAGCAGATTTTAACTCGCCAGCAAATTTTTGATCGGGTATGGGGAATCGATTCTGAAGCCAACTATGGTGTCGTAGACCTGTATGTCCATTATCTTCGCAAAAAATTGGGAGCTTACGAAAGCTTCATCAGGACGATCCGCAATGTGGGCTACATTTTGAAAAAGGAAGAGCGGTAATGTTTCAAAAAACCCGAATTCGTCTGGTGACGCTGAATGTCATCGTAGTATTCCTGCTATTAAACGGTCTGGGGAGCGCTGTCTACTATACCATGAAATACCGGCTGTATTCGCAAGTGGACCGCGAGCTGGAAAAAGTGACCCAGCGCATGGTAGTAGATCCTTTGCCGCGTCTTCAACGAGTCAATGAAGATTCTTTTCCTTACAATCGCTTGGAGCGAAAGAAGTTCGGGGAGCTGGAGCGCAGATATGTACTGCTCGCTTGGGACGGATTGGGTCAGGTAATAGGGACAGCTTTTGGAGAGAGGCTGGAGGCGGAGGATTATCCTGGCTTTCGTCACATTGGCAAGCCTGACGGGGTAGAAACCATTTCGGTAAGCGGTCAGATGTATCGTGTGCAGACCGTCACGATGCCGAAAAAAGTGATCATCGGGAACAGGCCCCAAGTCTCCTATCAATTTCAACTGATTTACAATTTGGCGCCAGAGCAAAACATGCTTAGCAGCTTGCTGTATGTAGTGGTGATCGGTGGAGCAGTCAGTCTCGTCATCGCGATGGTAGTCGGTCTGTTCCTGGCGAGAAGGGCGCTCGTTCCGATTCAGGTCTCGTGGGAAAAACAGCAGCAATTCATCGCAGATGCTTCTCATGAGCTGCGTACGCCCCTGGCAGCCATTCTCGTCAATTTAGAAAGGCTGTTCCGCTTTCCCGATCATACAATTGAGCAGGAAAGCGAAAAAATCATGGTGGGGATGCAGGAGGCACGCAGGTTGAGCAAGCTTGTCTCCGATTTGCTGACACTGGCTCGCAGTGATTCGAATGAGCTGCAAATCATGCCGCAAAGGTTCAGGCTGGATGAGATGGTGCAAACATGCACGCAAGTTTTTACACAACTCGCTATCGTCAAGGAAGTCAGCTTAGAGACCGACATTGAGGCTCCCCTAGAAATGGTCGGAGACGAAGAACGATTGCACCAGCTACTGGTCATTTTGCTGGATAACGCCTTGAAGTACACCAACGAGAGCGGCCAGATTTACGTCTCGTGTAAACGGGAAGGACAGCGCGTCGTAGTACTCGTGAAAGATACGGGGATCGGGATTCCAAAAGAAGACATTCCTTATTTGTTTGACCGTTTTTATCGTGTGGACAAAATGCGCTCCCGAGCCACGGAGGGAACAGGGCTGGGGTTGTCGATCGCCAAATGGATTGTCGATGCTCATCACGGGAAAATACAGGTGAGCAGCGAAGAAGGAATAGGAACCAGCTTTTTGGTTACACTCCCAATGAAGCAGTAAGGATGATAGAAGAACCGATTTCCGGCCAAGGGGAATCGGTTTTTTCGTGAGCTAGGCCAAACACCGCCATGTTATTATACTTTTTTACTTTACATATTTAGAAAGTGATGTAAACTACAGTTGTAGAGAAGGGAGTGTCGTAGCGATGAAACTAACAGTAACTTCAGCAGCTGTCGCTTGGTTCCGGGAGGAGTGGGGATGCCAAGAGGGGGACAGCATCCGCTTTTTCGTTCGTTATGGCGGCGTCAGCACGGTACAGGACTCGTTTTCCATGGGGATTGCAAAAGAACAGCCGAATGAAGCAGGGCTCTTTTCCGTAGTAGACGGGATTACTTATTACATGGAACAGGATGAGCTGTGGTATATGAATGGAAAAGGTTTGATTGTCGATTATGTGCCCGCGACGGATGAAGTCGTTTTTAAGCTGGATGAATGATCGCACTGTGAAGAAAGTGTAGGAAACTCCGAACAGGAATCGGAGTTTTTTATTTTTTAAATTTATATACTTAACAAACTAAAATGTTTGTTATATGATAGCTACATAAAGGGAATTGGAAAAAGGAGGATTTGACAATGCGACTGTTGGATTCGTACTTGGAGCTTGGTGTAGTGGGAATGGCGCGAGCTGCCACGGCGGGGTGGTTCGGAGGACACTATGGAGCGGCTTTGCTCGCGGGTTATTACATGGATCGTGAGCATGACCTGCCAGAGCATGTCAAAGCGGGAATTGAGCGCACCTGTGAAGCGTATCGCTTACAGCAGCCGGAATGGTTTCTGCCATTGGACCCGGAGGAAGAGGCTGATGCGTCCCTGTTGGACCAGGTGATTGCCGGATTAGCACAAAATGTAGCAAAACTGCGTACTTCTGGTCATGGTCTGGCGTTGGGCGTGCTGGCATTGAAAGCACTGCGGGAACGTCCGGATTTGATCAGGCCAAGCGTAGTAGAAGGACTCGTTAAGCTTTTGAAGGCTACGACAGAGGATAGACCGACCCGTTACTTTGGGATCGACAATTACTTCGAGGTGACGGAAGCAGATATTGAGGGGATTCCCCCGTACGATACGACATTGGAAATGGCAAAATGGACGTTTGCCGAGCTGCATACGGTCGTGCCAGGACGTGTCATTGATGGTCTTCGTTATCATTTTGCAGGAGAGGTTGTGCATAGCGTCACCCATGCACAGGCGTTGACTGACTTGGAGCGATTTGGCTACAAAGAGCTGGCGAGTGCTGGAATACGCAACCATCGTGTGCAGATGTATCTCGATCGTCAGATGCCAGACTTTGTTTTGAAGGATGAGGTAGGGGAACCGGCATTCGAGCAAATTTTTTCGTCTGAATTTTGGGCTAAAACGTACAGTGATCCGCACGCACTGAAACTGCCCTATGCGGCGCTTGATTTGCTCAAGCGGCTTCCGGTTGAAGAAAGGGCTTTGGCCGAGCGTAATTTGTGCAAATTACTAACCATTATGGACTGAGCACAGGTCGGAAATGAAAAGGAGGCCCACTGGGGGACCTCCTTTTTCGTTGCAGTGTTGATTACCAAGCCGGAATGACAGTAGTGGTTGACTCCTGATTGGCAAAATAGCTTTTATGCTCCACGAGAGAATCGAGAATGGCTGCTTCATTGATGCCAAATCCGATTCCCGGGGCAGTAGGCACATTCAAAACGCCAGGCCCTGCAAAATCGATCGCCGGTGTCACAATATCCTGGGCAAAGTAGCGATTCGACGGTGAGGTATCGCCTGGGATCGTAAAGTTGCCAAGAGATGCCATGGCGATGTTGTGGGCGCGGCCAATCCCCGCTTCGAGCATGCCGCCACACCAGACAGGGATGCCCAGGGATTCGCACAGGTCATGAATCTTCTTGGCGTCTGTCAGTCCCCCTACGCGTCCGATTTTGATGTTGATGATCCGGCAGCTGCCCAGTTCAAGGGCTTTGCGCGCATCCTCGACAGTATGGATGCTTTCGTCCAGGCAGAGCGGTGTCTTTAGCTCCCTTTGCAGTGTCGCGTGGTCGATGATGTCGTCATGAGCCAGCGGCTGTTCAATCATGATCAGACCGAAGTCATCCAGAGCTTTTAGCATATCCATATCTTTGAGCGTATAAGCCGAGTTTGCGTCAGCCATCAACGGAACGTCTGGTCCGTATGTATGACGGATCGCGCGCATCGGTTCTACGTCAAAGCCAGGCTTGATTTTCACTTTGATTTTCTTGTAGCCGTCCCGGATGAAGCCATCCACGCGTTGCAACAGCTTTTCGATCGTCGGTTCGATTCCGATACTGACACCTACATCAATGGTGGAGCGAGTACCGCCCAGTGCCTGAGAGAGCGATATGCCATTCATTTTAGCGTACAGATCCCAGACTGCGCCTTCCAAGGCGGCTTTAGCCATGTGATTACGACGCATCCAGGAGAACATGCGGGAAACGTCATCAGGATGTTCAATTTCACGTGAGAACAACTGAGGGATCAAATACTTCTCCAGCATGTACCAGACCGTGTCCACGTCCTCTTCATTGTAAACAGGGACATCCATCGCAACGCTTTCCCCAAAACCGACATGAGCGCCGCTGTAAGCTCGAACGAGAATACATTCTTTGTGGGTTTCGGTTCCCATACTAGTTTCAAATGGCGAATTCAACGGAATCTTGATTCTTTGTAGATCGACGCGTTCGATTCTCATGACCATCTCTCCTCAACAATGGGATTTTTGTTGCATGCAGGCATAGAAGGAAAACTTATTTGCTACCGTGACGTTCAAAGGTGGTGAGTACGGCCCTCGTCAGAATTTCAATTCCGTCGAGCAAAGCTTCTTTTTCAAAAGTCATCTGTGGGTGATGAAGACCCGGCGCCAGACCGCAGCCAAGTCCCAGCATCGTTGCCCGCAGATGTGGACGCTCCTTGGTGTAGTAATGAAAATCTTCTGCACCAGGGGTGGGAATGGGTGGTTCAAGCTGCTGTGTCCCCAAAGTCTTGGTAATGGCATCGGCCATGATTAGCCGTGCTTCCTCATTCACCTCTGCTGCGTACACCCGCTCTGTAATATCATAAGACAAATTGACCTGATAGAGCTGGGCAACGTGCTGCAGGATGTGCTCTACTTTGGCAAAGAGCGCATGGATGACTTCGTTTGTCTGCGCCCGCAGGTCGAGATGGAAGTGCGCGGAACCAGGAATGATGTTGGTGCTTTTGCCCCCGGCGCTGAGCTGTGTCATTTTAACCGAATAAGGGACAAGGGGATCCAGATGAATCCCTTTGAGCTGCTCGACAATCGCAGACGTTACCTCAATGGCATTGACCCCGAGATGGGGGCGTGCACCGTGGGCATCGTCTCCCTTAATTTGGCCAAAAATCGTACCTGCTGCACCATGCAGGATGGCAGATGCAGCTGTACCGTTCGGGATTTCTTGAATCGGACGCAGATGAACGCCGTACAAATAGTCAACATCGTCAACGACCCCTTTGTTCACGAGGGTCAGAGCGCCATTTCCGCTTTCCTCCGCAGGCTGAAAAATGAGCTTGAGTCTACCGGGGAGCTCGATGTTTTGCGCCTGCAGGACCATGAGGACACCAAGAGCCATGGTCATGTGAGCATCGTGTCCACACGAGTGATTCGCTTGAAAAATGCCGTTTACTTCTTGCCATAATGCATCCATGTCGGCGCGTACTCCCACTGTCAATGAGCCTGGAGTGTGATTTCCCCATTCTGCAACAACACCAGGTACATCCTCAAACGTCGTGACGCGGCAGTTGTATTTTTGCAAAAGATCAGCCACATATGCGGTTGTCTGCACCTCTTGCCAGCTCACTTCAGGATGCTGATGCAAGTGTTCATACAGAGAAAAAATGATGGGCTTCAATTGTTCGATAGTTGTGCGCATGGTTCCTCCAAATCTTGTTTACCGATAAGTCTAGGAAACACCGATGATAACAGCAACGATCAGTGCGACGCAGGCGATCACTGCCCAGCCTAAAAGCAATTTCCAAATAAACTTGACCCATTTCTCGTAAGGGATGCCTGCTACAGCCAAGTATCCCATCAACGCAGAGGAGGTCGGGATAATGGAGTTGGTTACAGCATCACCGTATTGGAACGCGAGAACAGCGATCTGACGTTGGATACCCAATAGGTCAGAAATAGGCACCATGATCGGCATGGTTGTAGCAGCTTGTCCGCTGCCGGAAGAAATAAAGAGATTCAGCACTGCCTGGATCAAGAACATGGCGATGACGTTCACAGCGTCAGGCAGATGCCCGATTGCCGAAGTCAAACCGTTAATCATTGTATCAATGATTTTTCCATCTTCCAAAACAACCGTAATAGCGCGGGCAAAACCGACGATCAGTGCGCCAAACGTTACGGCTTTTGCACCAGCGACAAACGAGTCAAACAGATTGTTCACGGAAAGTCCACCAACGAGTCCAGCGACTAGCCCCATAATTAAGAAGGAAGCGGTCAGCTCGGTCAGGAACCATTCGTATTTGAATACACCGTAGACGTTTAAAGCGAGACCACAAACCATGACCAAAAAGACGAGCTTGTGACGAGCATTCAGATCGGGGATGTCTACTTCTACGTTTTGCGTGCTTTCCTGTTTTTCGATCGCGTAAATCACACTCTTGGTCGGATCAGCTTTTACGCGGTAGGCATATCGCATCACATACCAGATGGCAAAGCTGAGAACGAACACATAGACGACTGCACGGAAGGCAAGGCCGGAAAACAGCGGCAGCTGGGCGAGAGACTGAGCGACACCTACCGTAAACGGATTGAGCATCCCACCCATGAAGCCACTCGCTGCTCCCATGGTGATCATCGCGGTACCGGTTACGGCATCAAAGCCCATAGCACGTGCGAGCGCGATTCCGATTGGTACAAAGATAATGCTTTCCTCAGCCATCCCCATGGTAAAACCACCGATGGAGAAGAGGAACATGGAGGCGGGGATTAACAGCTTTTCCCTGCCTTCTAGATGTCGGACCCCTTTGTTAATACCGGCCTCAATTGCCCCGGTCGAACGGATGATTCCAAAAACACCACTGACGATAAAGATATAAAAGATGATTTGAGAACCTTTTTGCATCCCGTCTGGAATGGCTTTGAACATGTCAAAAAATCCGACTGGACTGCTTTCTACTTCATGATAGCTGCCGTTTACTACGATGGTTTTACCGGAAGTAGCGTCCTTGACGCGTTCGAACTCACCCGTAGGCAAGACGTAGGATGCTAGCGCTGCCAAAATAATGATGATAAAGAGAATGGCATAAGTGTGCGGTACCGAAAAACGTTTCTTGGCAGGTGTTGATGATTGTTGTGTAGCCATGATGTCACCTCGCTTTTATTTTGCAATGCAATATACAAGCAAGGGGCGTGCCAACTGTCAAAATGTAGCGAAAAAATACATTTTTCACGGGATTGAGAGTTGTAAGCGGATACGTTTGGCCGTTCTTTAGGGATGTTTATTAGGTTTTATTCAGCCTAATACAGCCTATTATTCGGTTCTACCGCCTTATATCCGGCCTGATTGCCGCAGTACGTCGATCCCTTCTCGTGTTATCGAGGTTCCTTGGCGAGTCGTTCCAGACCGAACCAAGCCTTGCTTCTCTAAAAGCTTCAGTTTGTTGCGCAGGGCACTCTCTGTCCAACCTGCAGACTGCAAAGCAGGGGAATGGGCTAACTGATAGCGTCCTACCGGCTTGTTTGCCGAGTAATATTGATACAAACAGGAGAGAATGTCCAAATCTCGATCGTCTTCTACAGGAACGGTAATGTCGCGAGCAGACTCACGAAAAACCCGATCAATGAATCGTTTGGGCAAATCTTGTATGCTGATCACGGGCTGTTCACTAACTGTGATGGCGTAATCGACTACATTTTTCAGTTCACGAATGTTTCCTTGCCAGTCATGGCTGAGCAAAAGCTCCATGACGTCGGGGGACCAAGACTTGCGTATGCCCTGTTTTTCCAAATGATCTTCGATGAGAAGCGGCAGGTCGCTGATCCGCTCGCGCAGGGACGGGATTTCAATGGGCAGAACCGCCAGACGATAGAACAAGTCTTCGCGGAATTGTCCCTGCGCAACAGCATCCTCCAGATTGCGGTTGGTAGCGGCTACCACACGGCAATCGACCGAGAGAATGCCGGTTCCTCCCACGCGAATGACTTGCTTTTCCTGCAGCACACGCAGCAGCTTTACCTGAATGGCGGGTGAAATATCGCCTACCTCATCGAGAAAAATCGTACCGCCGTCCGCCTGCTCAAACACACCTGGCTTTCCGCCTTTACGTGCGCCAGTGAAGGCACCGTCTTCGTACCCGAACAGCTCACTCTCCAGCAGGTTTTCAGGTAGGGAGGCACAGTTGATCGCTACAAAAGGTCCGTTTTTTCGCAGAGAGTGCTGATGGATGGCGTGAGCAAACAGTTCTTTTCCCGTTCCGTTTTCCCCGAGAAGCAAGATTGTCTGGTTATTTTTCGCCATCTTTTTGCTCAGGTCGATTGTCTGTACCAACCGTTCGCTCTTCCCTTTGATGTCAGCAAACGAATAGGTAGCCGTATGACCGCGCAAGGTAAGCTGGGTGCGGAGCTGCTGGATTTCCGTGACGTCTTTCAATGTGCAGACAAAGCCGAGATGCTGGTGACGGCGACGAATGCTTTGACTGCTGACAATGAATTGTTTGTGGTCAATGGTGACCAAGGTATCCTCTTGTCCCTCGTGTTCGAAAAAGGGGCGAAGCAGGTCGTGTTCCTTCAAAAGGGTATAAGGCCGACCGATAATCGTAGACTCGTGTGGGCAGAACAGATCCACAGCGACGTCGTTAATGAAGGTAATCATGCCTTGTTCATTACAGGCGATAACCGGATCTTTGACGGCTTGAAATGTAGATTGGAGCTGGCTGTTCAGCTTTTGGACTTCCGTGTAGGAGGTGCCGAGCATCTTGGCCAATTCTGACATCTCCGCAATGAACTTGGACAGGTATTCGCGCTCCCACTCGATGGGCACGCCTACTTTGCGTCCGGTATCAATCAGATCGTGAATGCTGATTTTGCGAAACCCGAGGTCAATGACCTCAATATGAGGCGGGAGTGGCACATCTGGTACGCTCATGATGATGGCATACTGAATATTTGCGTCATCAAACGTACATCCAGGGTGAAAGGGAATGTAGTTCAAGTGATCGACATTTGCCTCGAGCAGGTTGTGAATGACCTCTTGAGAAGTGACTGGCGAGTTGTTCATGACCGGCACGGTCGTCCCTGGAGGAATCTGCATCAATGCTTTGATCTTGCGCAGCTCAAAAAAACGATTCAAAACCGTGATGGGAACCGCATCGGATACAGCCTGACGGGCGATGGTGTACAGCTCTGGTGACTTGGTCGTGATGAAGACGTGAGCTGCAGAGCTAAGATCGGGAATATGATCATGGCTGGCATACCCGATGACACGGCAGTATGGTTCAAAGTACGCTCGCAATTCCTTGAGCAAAAAATCAAGTGTGTCTGTTCCTTTTGCAATCAACACAATGGTGTTGCTCATGAGGCACCGCCTTTACGAAAACAGTTGCTTACATGATAGCACAACAGTCGATGTAGATCGGGTCCATTCCTTTTGTATTTGATTGGAAAGACAAGGATTGATCAGAGGGTACCTCTCTGTGGTTTAATAGAATATAGAAGAAAGAAGATAAAGTGAGGAAGAGGAGCAGGGGGAGTCATCATGGAAAACACATTGGTTCCAGAAGTGTTGCAAATGATTGGTGAAGTTGTTCCTGAAGGGGTATCGGTTGCGATATCAGACGGTTCGAAATACCTCTACTACCAGCCCAGTTCCAACATTGATTTGAAAATCGTTCCGGGTGATCAGGTGCCGATCGGATCGGCTACACATCGAGCTTTGAATGAAATGGGGAAAGTGGGTCATCACGTAGAGAGTCGCGTATTCGGTGTGCCCTATTACGGTCTCTCCTTGCCACTCGTGCACAAGGGACAGGTGATGGGGTGTATAACGGCGATTTATCCATTGCAAACGATGCCGCTTGCTGCTTCCGAGCCGCGTCTGTCGTTTTTGATCGGCAAAGGAGAGGACGGCTGGTTGCCACTCCCGCTAAACGAGATTGTGTATATCAGCTCAAATGATGGAAAAACGATGCTGCACACGGCCAGCGCTTCCTTTGCCAACAAGTACAGCATGGCGGAGCTGGAGCTGCTCCTTCCAATGGATCGGTTCGTGCGCTGCCATCGGTCTTACTTTGTGAATATGGAATCGATCGGTTTTATTCACCCGCATTTTCACTCGACCTTTTTGCTTGAGATGAAGGACAAGCAGAAAACGCGTGTGCCCGTAAGCCAAACGTATGCGAGCTCCTTTAGGCAATTGCTCGGCTTTTAAACGGTCATGTAGTGAGAATGATTCGCGGCCAAAAATGCTACATAACCGCCCGAATTTTCTGCTTTACCCTAAATCGAGTGCCCGTTCATAAACCCATGTGATAGTGTAGTTACAACAAAGAATGGCGGGGAGGTCACAATGATGTGGGAGCGCTTACGCGATAAGCGAATGGCAGATAAAATCGTGACGGCTGAGGAAGCGGCAGGTTGGATCGAGGATGGCATGACGATCGGGTTAAGTGGCTTCACTCGTGCTGGTGATGCCAAAGTCGTTCCGCTCGCACTGGCGGAGCTTGCGAAAAAAGAGAACAAGCCTTTCGGGGTTAACGTATATACAGGAGCTTCACTCGGATCTGATGTGGATGCTGTCATGGCTGAAGCGGGAATGATTATGAAACGCCTTCCTTTTCAGGCAGATCCTTTGATGCGTAAAAAAATTAACGATGGCAGCTTGATGTTTGTGGATCAGCATCTGTCCCACACAGCAGAGTTAATTCGCGCGGGAGTCATGGCCCCGATTGATTACGCGATTGTGGAAGCGGTTGCAATTACAGAAGATGGTATGATTCTTCCCGCCACGTCTGTAGGGAACTCCAACATTTTCGTCGAGTATGCCAGGCATGTAATTATCGAGCTGAATCTGGCGCAATCGACTGAACTGGAAGGGATTCACGATATTTACACCCCGAAGAAGCAAGGGGAGCGTGGACCGATTCCGCTCACTTCTGTGGAGCAGCGCATTGGAACGGCAGGCATTCCGGTTGATGTAGAAAAAATCAGAGGAATTGTGGTTACGAACCAATTGGATTCTCCCTCGACCATCGTGGAACCGGACGAAGAAACAGCACAGATCGCAGCCCACCTGATCGAATTTTTGCGTCAGGAAGTGAAAGAGGGACGTTTGCCAAATAGCTTGGCACCACTGCAATCCGGGATCGGCTCGGTTGCCAATGCGGTTTTCAACGGCTTTTTGGATTCGGAGTTTACCGATCTGACCGTATTTTCAGAAGTGTTGCAGGATGCGGTATTCGACCTGATGGATGCCGGCAAAATTTCTTTTGCATCCGGCTGTTCGATCACGCTGACAGCTGACAAGATGAAGCAGGTAATGGACAACTTCGCTTCTTACCGTGACAAGCTGCTGCTTCGTCCACAGGAGATCACCAACCATCCAGAGCTGATTCGCCGCATGGGATTGATCTCCATCAACACAGCGATTGAAGCGGATATTTACGGCAACGTCAATTCGACCAACGTCTCTGGTACAAAGATGATGAATGGAATCGGTGGTTCCGGTGATTTTGCCCGCAATGCACGACTGGGCATCTTTGTTACCAAGTCGATCGCCAAAGGCGGAAAAGTATCCAGTATCGTGCCATTTGCTTCCCATGTGGATCATACGGAGCATGACGTAGACATTATCGTAACCGAGCAAGGACTTGCGGACCTGCGTGGACTGGCTCCCCGTGAACGAGCACTGAAAATCATCGATAATTGTGCACATCCGATATATCGCGAGCAGCTAAGGGCCTATTACGCGGAAGCACTCACACGCGGCGGTCATACCCCGCATGTACTCGAAAAAGCTTTCTCCTGGCACGTGCGTTTTGCACAAGAAGGAACCATGCTGGAGCAAGAGCCGGCTCTCGTCTAAATGAAAATAACGATCGTTTGCAACAAAACCCGCCGGGCAGTAGATGCCTTGAGCGGGTTTGTTGGCGTATCGAAAGAAAAATACTGAGGAGAGCGCAGTTGTTCAAGCTTCAGTGGAGGAGAGGAAAAAGGAGAAAACGCTCCAGCTTCTTGGAACACTCCATGGGGGTCATCCCTGTCCAGCTCCAGGGAAAAAGCGAAACCGCGTCCAAAGTAGCCGATTCATGAAGTCTTTCAGAGGTGGACGCTAAAAAGCGTGTTTCTCTTTTTCCCTTGCGCCTTGGTTGGTGTTCCAAAGATCTTTCGCTTTTTTCTCCTTTTTCCTCGGCCAGCATTGGTTTTCTCAGTAGCTTTTAATGATTCTGTGATGTCGGTATTCTCGGGGAAGGACCTAAACTATTAGGAAGTTCCCGTTAATCACTGCTGCAAAGCTTGTAACTGCTCCGTCTTTTTTAGCCGGGAAAAGGTCACCCATGCAAAGCAAAGCCCAATCACCACCAGAATTCCGCTGACCCATCCGAGATGAAGAACGGTCGAATGCTCTACGATAAGTCCTCCTAATCCTGCACCAACAGCCAAACCTAATTGAAAGATTGAGGTATTGAGGCTGAGGGAGACCTCTGAAGAATGGGGAGATAGCGTGATTAAGCTTTTATTGATTTTTGCAAGCGGGCACCAGAAGTGACAGATATGTACCGAATCAGCGGGGAATACAATTACATGCTGAAGGTCGTCACGGCTTCCACTGAAGAGCTGGTCCATTTTTCGGAACGCACAGGGGATTTTGGTTCTTCCTATACATTGATTGTGCTGACAGCGCCATTCGAGCAAAAAATGATGATTGGTGAAGAAAAGGTCATCTAATCGCATCAATGCGTCTTTTTTTGCCTCACGTAATGCTCATCTTTCATAAACAGACGCCAGAAGTAAATAAAGCCTGGAATTAAGACAGCAAATCCGACCAGGTAGCAGATGAACAAGGCATGGAACGTATCAGGATGAGTAAAGCTCGATTCAATCGTCACATGAGGATAGACGATATACGGCAAGCGTGCCGCGCCATATACGTAGCTTGCGAGCAGGTACTGAACCGTAATAGCAATCACCGCAATCCGCGGCAGGTGGAGTACATAGCGTCGATGCTGCGGAATGAGGAGCGCGATATAGCCAATGAAAAAGCAGGCGACGGAGGCCAACAGCCACGGAAAATAGGTAATGATCCGATCGTAAAGCCACTTTGCTTCCATTTTCATCGTGAGTACAGTCAACAAAGCCATCAATAGCGTAATGGGTCCGAGGAGTGTCCCATCTCGGCGATAAACAGCAAATGCCTGCTTTTCTCCCGCTACGTAGGAGTAGTCCGCCAAGAGAAGGGAGGAGAGAAACAGGGTGCTGCTAATGGCCAGGCAGATGTAGGCGTAGACGTGCGGGCTGGTGAAGAACAAGGCCCAGTCCAGATTTTCGATTCCGTTGGTCGTATGGATAAAGCCTCCTTGGGTCACGGGTAGCACGCTGATTAACAGGGCAGGTACCAGGATGCCCGTAATGCCCGAGACGATGGAGAGTGTCTTGTCGTATTTGTGGATCAGATGGGAAAAGACCATGAATGCGCTGCGAATCAGCATCAAAAGAAGGACCAGACTACCGGGAATCAGCAAAACGCTTCCGAGCGTATAGGTTGCACCGGGAAAAAAGGTAACGAGTGCAACCACGATCAAGACGATGAACACATTGACCACTTCCCAAGAGGGGGAGAGGTAACGGTTGGCGATGGATGTAGCTTTGGTTTTCTCGCGGTTCAAATAAATCATGGACCAAAAGCCTGCACCGAAATCAAATGAGGCGGCAACAGAGTAAATGACAACGAAAATCCAGAGCAGTGTTATCGCAATAAGGGTGTCATTCATCGCTTGTCCTCCTTGCATCAGATGGTAGTCACTTTGCATGACGTTCCTTGGAATGTCCCAAAGGATCAAGCTCCAGAGGATGGCGGCCGAAATAACTGCGGAAAACAAGCAGCGTGACTATCGCGAGGAACAAATAGATCACGAGGAAAATCCAGAAAAACGTGGAGACCCCTGCTGCTTTCGTAGCGGCGTCCGCGGTTTTCATGACACGGTAGATAACCCAGGGCTGTCGTCCCGTGCAGGCAAAAATCCACCCGAATTCAATTCCCAATAAGGCAAGAGGGCCGCTTGCGACAAATACCCACAAAACCCAGCGCGGGAACTGAGAGCGGCGCAGCAGCTTTTTCCAGGCAAAACCTAAAAAGCCTACGACGATCAACAGACTGCCGATCCCGACCATGCCGTTGAAAAGGGTATGGATATAGAGCGGGGGCCACAATTCTTCTGGAAAATCACCCAGCCCGACGACTACTTCGTCAAACCGATTGGCTGCTAAAAAGCTGAGAGCCCATGGAATTTCGACCCCGTATTTGACTTCCTTGGTCTGCGAATCCGTAAATCCGCCGATGGTTAAAGGCGCATAGGCTTGCGTTTCAAACAGGCCTTCTGCAGCAGCTAGCTTTTCTGGCTGATATTGGTGTAAAAGCTGGGCGGACTCGTGCCCATTGAGGGCGGTCAAAAGAGAGAAGGTGCCTCCAACGATCAGCCCTGCGAGCAATGCTTTTTGGTGATACTGGTAGACTCGCCCGCCCTTTTCTTGGCGCAGCATCTTCCAGGCTGCCACCCCAGCAATGGCAAAAGCACCTGTCATATAAGCCGATACGGTTACGTGCCCCGCCGTCACAAAAAAGCTGGGATTAAAAAAAGCCGCCCATGGATTCACATCTACAATCTCCCCGTTTGTGATCCGAAAGCCAGTAGGGGTACCTTCGAAAGCGTGGACGTTAGTAATCAGCACGGCTGACGCTGTTGCTCCGATCAATACCATGAACACACTGACTAGTCGCATAGCGGGGGAGAGGCGGTGTGCCGCATACACGTAAATAGACATGAATAAAGCTTCCAGGAAAAAGGCGAAAATTTCAATCTGGAAAGGCAGCGAAATGACTTTTCCCACCACCTCCATGAAGCCCGGCCATAGAAGGGAAAGCTGTACGCCCGCAATGGTTCCCGAGGGGATGGCGACCCCTAGGAGAATGGCTTGAGCTTTGGTCCAGCGCTTGGCCATCGTTTCGTAATCGCGATCCCGGGTCCGCCAAAAAAGGATTTCGGCGAGCAGGATCATCAGCGGGAGTCCTACACCGAGGGTGGCAAAAATAATATGAAAGGCCATGGTTGTCCCAAAGGCGGCTCTGGTCATTACGATATCTTCCACGGTTTGCTTCCTTTCCGGTTCATCCCTCACTTGTTAATCTTTCCCTGATAATGTCCCAAGAGGGGAGGGGGATTATGCAAAAAAAAAGACCGCCACAAAGAAGTGACGGCCTTTGGAAAGAGTTACAGTTCAATCATTGCTTACGAGGTTGATTATTTGCGATAGAGCGGATAATCGACTTCAGTCGGTACCTGAATGAGTACGAGACGTAGCGGTGCATCTGCTGAGGCGTGATAAACAGCGGTGCTGCTATCCTCTGCGGAGATAACGACAAAGTCACTTTTGTTTGCAGTTTTGAATCCTGCGGCTTCGTTACCTTCTTCACTGATGGTACCTGTACCGGAAACCACCACGACACAGTGAGCATAGCCAGCCGGCAAGCTGAGCGAATACGATTGGCCTCTTGGAATGGTGATATCGCTCATCAAAGAGTCGGTGATCAGCTGGATCGGCGCTGCTTTACCAATAATGCGCTTCACCTGGACGCCGTCTACCTCGTCAGAAGGAAATTCCTCATGGTTGTATTGATTGTAGGTCGGCGGAAGCTTGGTGCTTTTAGCAAGATGGGGTTCAAACCAGATTTGGAACATCTCTGTGTCTTTACCCAGCTCTTCTGCATGGTGGGCACCAGAACCAGTTTGCATAATCTGCACGCCTCCAGTGGTCACCTCTTGCAGGTTGCCCAATGTATCGCGGTGACCTACAGTTCCGCTCAGAACATAGGAAAGGATTTCAAAACCAGAGTGAGGATGCAGTGGAATCTCAAATGTTTTCAAAGATTTTGCCCATGCCCAGTAAAACAGTGGTCCAACCCGTTTCACTACTGATCCTTCATGAGGAAAGCCAATTGGTTTGCTTTCTACGATTTCTCCGTCGCCGAAATGTCCCTGTACTTGTTCCTTTTGTGTGTAAACGTGAATAGTCATAGGTTTCTCCTCCCTTAGGAAAAAGATTAGTAGACCGGGTCATCATTTATTGATTAAAACAAGACGTACGCGCCAGGGCCAATCAAGGCAACGCCAATTGCTACAGCGATCAAAGTAAGATTGTATTCGTATCCGTTTTGAGTGACCCAGACACCATTTTGACTGTGTACTTTTATAATCGCAACGAGCATGGTAATGGCAATCAGAATGGCTCCCACCCACGTACCGACACCTGTTGCAAACAATAGCCCACCGACAAATTCACCCAATCCGGCAATCAGTGCCATAGCGACACCTGGTTTGACGCCAATCGATTCCAGCCAACCGCCAGTTCCTTTTAAGCCGTAGCCTCCAAACCAGCCAAACAGTTTTTGCGCACCGTGACCAATAAACAACAACCCAACCACCAAACGAATGATAAGCAAACCAAGATCCATCATTTTTCATCTCTCCTTAAATTATTTTAAATTATAGTATTTTAAATTTGAGATATTACTAGAAAAAAGGCTGGCGGGCCTTTAGAAAGTTTCCGCCAGTTGAGCTGCTTTTACTACACCAGCATGAACGATTTCTTCCGCTTTGTCTGGGAATTGATTGTGGCCTTCAACCACCACTTCAGTGATGTTGCTGATGCCCCAGAAGCCAAGCACTGTTTTCACGTATCTGCTAGCCAGTTCAACCTGAGTCATTGGGCCTTCGGAGTAAACACCACCGCGAGCAGTCAAGAGAGCTACTTTTTTGTCGCCCATCAAACCAACAGGGCCTTCAGCAGTGTATTTGAATGTCTTGCCTGCTTGACACAGGTAATCCATGTAAGTGTGCAGGATTGCAGGAACAGTGAAATTCCACATTGGGAAAGCGATCACTACTTTATCTGCTTCCGTAAATTGGTTCAGGTATTTAGTAACGAATTCTGCACCTTTTTGTTCTTCTGCTGTCAGCTCCATGCCACGGCCAGCTTTGAACATAGCAGTGATCAGGTCATTGCCATAGTAAGGAAGGTTTTCAGCAAACAGGTCCAGCTCAGTAACTTGATCGTTTGGATGAGCTTCTTTATAGGATTTAGTGAAAGCTTCGTACAGCTTTACACTCGTAGCCTGTTCAACTGGGCGATCATTTGCTTTAATGATAAGTACTTTACTCATGAAAAAATTATTCCCCTTTCAATTCGTAAGTTGCTAACCTCAAAGATGTAAATCTTGATTTTAAGATTATTACTTTCGAGGTTTTTTGTCAATACCTTTTTAGTCATTCAACAACATTCCTTATTCTAATAACAATCCTGCGCAGATCTCCCCAGCTTTTTTAAGAGTTCAGTCGCTTGTCTTTTCTCTTCTGAAGAAAGACCACTTACTGCCTTTTCAATTACTTCCTGATGGGAGGGAAAGACTTCAGCAAGAAACCGGTTGCCTTTTTCCGTCAGCTCCGCGTAGATGACTCGGCGGTCTTCCGAACAGGGCCTGCGAATCAGCAACTGCTTCTTTTCTAGTTTGTCCACAACATATGTGATATTTCCGCTGGAGATCAGGATCTTTTCCCCAATTTGCTGCAATGGCTGCGGTCCTTTATGGTAAAGAACCTCAAGCACGCCAAACTCGGTTGGATTTAATCCGAACTGGCGAATGCTGCGGTTGGAATGCGCCGTGACCCAGTTGAATGAACGTGAAAGTACGACAAACAGATCGAGGGAGTCATTTCTTTGCGATTGCTCGGACACAATGGCCCCTCCTTTCTATATTCAAAGATTTTTGGATATCTTTAATTTAAGATAATCGTACATGATAAAGATAGGTCTTGTCAAATTGGGTTCAGGAAGAAAAAAGAAAAACCTGAGGCAGAAGTGGCCATCAGGATTGGTAGCGGGGTAGAGCAGGACCGACTAATACTCAATTTTTGTTACTTCCTCTAAAGGAGCAAGAGGGTTGTCATGCGCTTCCTGAAGCTCTTTTTGCAGCAGCTTTTCATGTCCTTCGTCTGACAGATCAAAATAGAAGTATTCCTTTGGTCTATCTTGATTCAATGGTTTGCGTTGCTCTGACATAATAATCCCCCTTCGCTTTCTTTTCTATGGATAGTGTTCGCTAACTAGATGGAAAACATCCGTGTAATGGCAGGTTTTTCGAAAAGACACGGTCGCTCAAAGCCACGCTTCGGTAGAGGATTTTTGATAAAGTAAAAAAGATTGAGTAAATATTTTATAAAAAATTGCAAATATTACAAAAACACTAAAAGGTATTTTCCTTTATCATAAATAGAAAGCGTATCCAACAAGAGGTTCGTCACCAATTCCAACTGCAAAGGGGTTGATGAAGAAAAGGACAGGTTTCTCCGCGTTTCTCACATGGACACTGTGATGGCCATCGCTTTGAACGATTGTTGCTCAATTGTAATAGGAAATAGGGAACAAACGTGAATAGGGGGAGAACAAGCGTGAAGAAAAAAACATTTCTCAGTGCGCTCTTTGTGCTCAGTATCGCTACGACAGCCGCATTATCCGGCTGTTCAACCGGGCAAGGAGCAAGTACATCGAATCATACAAACAAAGAAACAACTACTGCCGCATCCAATGAAAAAGGTACATTGGTCATCGCCAGGCAAGCTGACGCATCCAAGCTTGACCCCCATTTTCTCACCGATTTTGAATCTCAAAACGTCATTTACCAGAAAGTCTATGAAACCCTCGTACAACAGGACAAAGACATGAACATTCAACCACAGCTAGCTACCGAGTGGAAACAACTCAATGATACAACCTGGGAATTTAAACTACAGCAAGGCATCAGCTTCCACGACGGCACCCCGTTTAACGCACAGGCAGTTCAAAAGACTTTTCAGCGAGTATTGGACCCCCAGGTTGGGGCTCCGCAAGCGTCCGACTTTGAGATGATAAAAGAAGTGAAGGTGGTTGACGATTATACCTTCCAGTTCATTTTGAAATATCCGTTTTCTCCGCTTTTCTCCATTTTAGCGAGCAACGAAGCCAGCATCCTCAGTCCGAAAGCGATTGAACAATACGGCAGAGATCTCGCAAAAAATCCTGTAGGGACGGGGCCATTTGTCTTCGAGTCTTGGAAGCCTGGACAAGAGATCGTATTGTCGAGAAACGACAATTACTGGGGGAAAAAGGCCAAAGTGGAGAAGGTTGTATTCAAAGTAGTGCCTGAGGATGCAACGCGCGTAGCAATGGTAGAGACGGGAGAAGCGCATATTGCAGAACCGCTGCCAGTTACGGAGGTGGAACGCGTCAAGTCCTCCTCATCGATGACCCTCTACAGAAACGAATTGCTAGAGGTAGCATACATCGGGTTTAACTTGAAAAAGAAGCCGCTCGATGATGTGCGTGTACGACAGGCGATCAGTTACGCCATCGATAAAGAATCATTAATCAAGGGTGTGTACAACGATATTGGAAAACTCGTGAATACGCCAATGTCATCCAAAGTACTGGGCTTTACCCCCGATATTAAAGGATATCCGTATGACTTGAACAAGGCCAAGGAGCTTCTGGCTGAAGCGGGGTACGCCAACGGATTTAAAACATCCATATTGACGATCGATCTGAAAGACCGTATCAATGTAGCCGAGGTCATACAATCACAATTAAAGGGGATAGGCATCGATCTCCAGATTGTCACAATGGAAAGCGGAGCCTATTTTGATGCAGTCATGGCCGGAAAGCAGGACTTGTTCCTGGGAGGCTGGGGGAACGCTACGGGCGACGGCGATTACAATCAATTCAACCTATTCCATAGTAGCTCTCAAGGCTTCAGTAACCGTTGGTTCTACTCGAATCCTGAGGTTGACAAACTAATTGAACAGGGACGCAGAGAAACAGATATCGAACAGCGCAAGAAGATCTATGCAAAGGCGCAGGAAATTGAAATAAATGATGCCGTCTTGATTCCTTACCGAAATCCGGAGATTCTGGCCGCTGTAAGCAAAAATGTGAAAGGCTTTTGGATTAATCCAGTCAGTATGTATATGCTGCATGACGTAAGCATTGAATAGCTGAGGCACCCGACCAAAAAGGAGAACAATGGCCTCACTCCAAAAGCGGGGGATCCTTGTTCTATAATACGAGGATTCAAGAATATGATAGACTGCAAGAGACTGTCGAAAACAAAGCTACATGGATACGGTTCACTTTACTGTCATGCAAAAAAAGGAGGAGATGGAATGGAAATAAAGCATATCGTACTACGACATTTGAAAATGCAATTATTACATCCTTTTACAACAAGTTTAGGTACGGACTACGATAAAGATTTTATTTTAGTAGAAATAAAAGCAAAGAACGGACTCTCTGGTTGGGCGGAATCTGTTGCTGCATTAGATCCTCTATATAAAGAAGAAACACTAAAAACAAACTGGCATATCATGGAGGATTTTTTAATACCTCTTCTTTTTCAAGAGCCTATCAGGCATCCCGATGAAGTCTCCGCACGTTTTAAGCATATCCGTGGAAATTACATGGCCAAGTCTGCATTAGAAGGCGCGATTTGGGATTTGTATGCGAAAGAACAGGGAATACCACTGGCAAAAGCATTAGGTGGAAAAAAAGAGAAGATAGAGGTAGGTATCAGCATCGGAATCCAAGAGTCTGTCGATCAGTTGCTTGGTCTGATCGAAAAATATCTTGAGCAAGGCTATAAACGTATGAAAGTGAAAATTCAGCCTGGCTGGGATGTCGAGGTAATCGCACAGGTAAGAAGACATTTTCCAGATATTCCATTAATGGCTGATGCAAACAGCGCTTATTCTTTGAAAGATATGGACCGTTTAGCTGCCCTAGATGAGTTTAACCTAATGATGATTGAGCAGCCGTTGGCTCACGATGATATTATTGATCATGCGCAGTTGCAGGCGAGATTAAAAACGCCTATTTGTTTGGATGAAAGTATTCATTCCGTAGAGGATGTCCAAAAAGCAATCCGATTGGGAAGTTGCAAAGTCATCAACATTAAAATCGGGCGTGTAGGTGGGCTAACAGAAGCGAAAAAGATCCACGATTTGTGCGAGGCGCATCAAATCCCTGTTTGGTGTGGAGGTATGCTGGAGTCAGGGGTAGGAAGAGCGCACAATGTGGCGATTACATCGTTGCCAAACTTTATTCTTCCCGGAGATACAGCGGCATCCTCTAGATACTGGAAGGAAGACATTATTGATCCAGAAGTAGTGGTAGACAATGGAATAATTACCGTTCCAAATGCGCCAGGGATCGGATATGAACCTAATCGTGAGCGAATTGAAGAAAGAGAGTTGTATAGCAAAATATATAGAGCTGAATAAAAATGGGATGAAAAGCCGATGTTCAGGTCGACTCGACCACAGATGAACTTCGGCTTTTTCATTTCTATTTTTTTATTTTGCAAAACAAATGTCTGTGTGATAAACTTTTGTTTGTAGACGAAGCTGTGAATGCTAGTTAAGAAGAAAGGAGGATGACTGTGGACAAAGAAATGCAGATTCTGCATCATATTCGGCACAATCCGTTTATCAGCCAGCAGGAGTTAGCTGACCTGATTGGCATCTCCCGATCAGCCGTAGCTGGTTATATCGCACAGCTTACCAAGCGCGGAGAGATAAAAGGACGTGCCTATATCTTGCGCGACGAAGGCTTGATCGCTTGCATTGGCGGGGCGAACCTAGACCGTAAAGCGCGCGGGAAGCAGCAAGTGCGTCTGCACTCATCCAATCCCGTTACGATCATGGAGTCGTGCGGCGGGGTGGCACGGAATATTGCTGAAAACCTGGGACGGCTCGGCTGCCATACATCGCTTTTCACCAGTATCGGTGAGGACAAGGAAGGCGAGTGGATTGTGCAGGAGACAAGAGGGCACGGGGTAGATATCTCCCAGGTGTGGCGTCTTCCCACCCAGCGAACAGGCACGTACACGGCATTGTTGGATATCGACGGAGAAATGGTTGTGTCTCTAGCCAACATGGATATTTACGATGCGCTAACGCCAGAGATGTTTGCCGAAAAGTGGTCCCACATCGCGGCAGCCAGCGCTATTTTCCTCGATACCAATGTCCCGGAAGATTGCCTGGCCTACATCATCGAACGATGCCGCGAGGAGAAGATTTCCCTCTTCGTTGACCCGGTCTCTTCTGCAAAAGCAAAAAAGCTGCCACAGCGCTTGGACGGAGTAGAAGCGATATTGCCCAATCGCGAAGAGGCGGAGCTGCTCGCTGGCATGACGATCCGTACGATCGAGGAATGTGCCGAGGCTTGCGCCAAAATCAGGGAGCGAGGCGTCAAACACGTCATCGTCACTATGGGTGAACAAGGGATTTACTATCAGTCACAGGATGTTTCCGAGCATTTGACCCCGTACCCAACAGAGGTAGTAGATGTAACCGGAGCGGGAGATGCTTTTGTCTCTGGTCTTTTGTACGGTGTGGTGAATGGAGAATCGTTCGAGAGAGCCTGCCGCCTCGGATTGGCAGCCTCAGCCCTTACATTGCAAACAGATCAATCAGTATCGCCATTGTTAAAAGCAGATCAATTGGAACTGACAGTCGAACAATACGAAAAGGAGAGATAAGAGATGAAACAATATTTGACCTTTACTGAGGAAGTTCGCCACGCATTGGACAACAATTTGCCGGTAGTTGCCCTGGAGACAACCATTATTTCGCACGGTATGCCATATCCGCAAAACATCGAGATGGCAAAAGAAGTAGAACAAATCATCCGTGACAACGGAGCAGTGCCAGCTACGATCGGGATCATGAACGGCAAGATCAAAATCGGTCTGACTGAGAGTGAACTGCAAGAGTTCGCGACGAACCAATCTGTAGAAAAAGTAAGCCGCCGTGACTTCCCATACATCCTGTCTAGTGGAAAAATCGGTGCGACCACAGTAGCCGCTACGATGATCGCAGCAGAACTCGCTGGCATCCACATGTTTGCAACCGGGGGCATCGGCGGGGTACACCGTGATGGTGAAATCACGTGGGACGTATCCGCTGACTTGACTGAACTGGCACAAACCAATGTAGCAGTAGTTTGCGCAGGAGCGAAATCCATCCTGGATATCGGACGCACTCTCGAATACTTGGAAACCCAAGGTGTTCCTGTAGTCGGTTACCGCACGGCTGAATTCCCATCCTTCTTTGCTCGCGAAAGCGGATTTGGTGTAGACTTCCGTCTGGATACTCCAGAAGAAGTAGGAAAACTGATGAACACAAAATGGGAGCTGGGCCTTCGCGGCGGCATGATAATCGCCAACCCTGTACCCGAGTCTGATGCGCTGAACCACAAAGAAATTGAAGCAGTGATTCTGCAAGCTCTCACAGAAGCAAAAGAAAACAACATCGCTGGTAAAAAGGTAACACCGTTCTTGTTAGCGAAAGTAAAAGAATTGACAGCAGGAAAAAGCTTGCAAACAAACATCGCACTGGTGAAACACAATGCAGAGGTAGCTGCTAAAGTAGCGGCTGCTTACCAACAACAAGTAAACGAAAGCAAATAAGTAACGATAGACCAAGCCCTCGGAAATCAACCGGGGGCTTTTTGCGTGCTGACGGAGCTTTTCTTGTACTGGATGCAGAAGATGCCTGCAATGATCAGGGCGATGCCCAGTATTTTTGGCAGAGAGGCTTCGTGAATAGGCATGTGGAGCAGCCCGAAATGATCGATGATGATCGCCATGAGCATTTGTCCAATTAAAGTGAGAGAAAAGGTGAGAGCTGAACCGAGCTTGGGCAAACAGTAGGTTGTGGTCAAAATCATGACGACCCCGATGAAGCCGCCAATCCAAATCCACCAAGGGTAAGAAGTAACAGGGCGCAAATCGGCCATTTTTATTTGACCGGAAGAGAACGTGAGCAAAACAAGAATCATGGTGCCAACCAGAAACGAGACCATCGCTGCCGAATAACTGGAAGAGGTGAGCTGGCGCAAACGGACGTTTACCGCTGCTTGGATGGGCAAAGTGGCTCCGGTAAGAATTACGAAACAGATGAACAGCATGGGAAGAGGACCTCCTTTTAGCAGTCAAAAATAACGAATGAGCAAAATGCCACCAAGAATGACAGTGATTCCAATCAGGCGTGAAGCGCTTGCCTTTCTTTTCGGCATATGAAAAAAACCGAAGTGATCGATAACGATGGACATCGCCATTTGTCCAGTTAAAAGAAGTGCAAACGTAAGAGAAGCACCTAGAACCGGAGCTGACACCAGATTAGCGAGGACGGCTATGACGCCTACTGCGCCTCCCAGCCATGCCCACGATTGCTTCGTCTTCAGAGCATGAAACAGGGTAGAAATGGTATTTTTTTGCGTGATACACAAAATGAACAAGAGGAGAAAGCCGATGAAATAAGCAATCGCCAGGGCAAGGTAGGGTGAGGTCAATGCGCTGCGTAACTGGACATTGGCCGCAGACTGCACAGGCATCATCATTCCAGCAAAAAGAAGAAGGATAAATGGCATCTCCACCATCTCTTTCTGTTATATTTCAAAATATGTTGAAACGAGTATATTTCAATATTATTTGAAATGTCAATGGTGTCGGGTTAAAATAAAATCATGAATACAAATGCTGATCTGATGATGATGTCTGTCATAAAAGCCCTTAGTGACCCGATTCGCTTGAAAATCATGTATGTCTTAAAAAAGGGAAGAGATGGGGAATGCTTGTCTCCTACCTCTTTATTGAATCCACAAGCGTTGTGCCCAAAAGACATTCTGCGGAAAATGGAGGATTTATCCGACTCAAAGCTGTCCTATCATTTAAAGGAAATGAAGCAGGCGGGGTTGGTCGTGGAGCATCGGGAAGGAAAACGGATTTTTTACGAGCTGAATACAGAGCCGTTGGGGCAATTATCCGCATGGCTGGATGGTTTCTCACAGTAGGCGTGACGACTGCGCGAAAAGAACCGTCAGGGTGATGAGCCCTGACGGTTCTTTAACTAATTAATCGAGACTTCCACGCCTTTTTGCTCCAGCTGCTGCCGTACCTTTAGCGCTGCGGCATTCGTTTTCCAATCTACCGGGATTTGGAATAAATACACTTCCTTTAGGGAAGGCAAGGTTGCAAGCGGAGAAAGGTCCGCAACCTTCGTATCGGACAGGGAAAGCTTTTGCAAAGCCGGGAGCCCCGCCAGCGGGGAAATGTCTTTCAATGGGTTGTGATCAAGGTGGAGTGTTGCCAATTTCGTCAATTTTTTCAGAGACGGTAGGGATTGAAGCTGGTTTCTCGGCACACTCAGCCATTCCAAATTGGTCAGGTCAGTGACAAAATCTATGGTCGTAAGCTTGGTATCCGTTAACCAAAGCGACTTCAGATTTTTCAGGCTGGCTAGTGGTGTACCATCGGAAACCTCGGTCTCCATCAATCCTACTTCGCTTAACAGGGACAAATTTTGCAGCGGCGTTATGTCTTTCATAGGGGCTTTGTAGATAGACAAATATTCCAGCGTCTTGATATTTTTCAGTGGCGACAGGTCTGCGACTTGCGTACTCTCCAGTGTAAGGCTCGTAAGCTTGCTGAGCCCAACCAGCGGACGAAGATCCTTGACCGGCGCATTGGTAACTGCAAGGCTAGTCAATACGCCAAGCTTGCTAACCGGACTGATATCCTCGACGGGCACTTCGGAAATGCGAAGGCTCTTCAAGTGAAGGAGCTTTTCCAGGAAGCGAACATCTTTGTTTTGAACAGAATACAGGTTAAGATCCTCCAGGGAAGAAAGAGAGCCGAGAACCTCAAGATGGTTTACTTGTTTGGCAGAAAGCGATAAAATTTTCAGGTTGGTCGCGTGTTCCAGCCCGGTCAGATCAATCGCGCTGGAAGTGATCATGAGCTGATTCAACGATTTCAAATCTTCCGTGCCAAGCGGTCCGTTTTTGATCCCGAGCATTTCGCGGATTGCGTGCTCCAGATTTTTGTCTGGAAGAAACGAAGCGGGTTCGGCAGCGGTAATCAGCACGACTCTGTCTTTTTCTACCCATTCCACTTTGGAGCCCAAGCTTTCACTTACAAAGCGGAGCGGTACGAGTGTCCTTCCGTTTTTGATCTCTGGAGGTACGTCCAGTTTATGTGAGTTCTCTATGTTTTTGCCTCCGCCGATGGTTGGGGTAATGACATAGCCGGTTGGTTGACCAATGATCAAAGTGATCTGAGTGCCGAATTTATCTGCATGTACGGCCCGCTCGTTCGGGTCCCAGGTAACCTGCGCTCCCAGGCTTTCAAAGATTTTGCGGAATGGTACCAGGACACGTCCGTTTTTGATGATGGGAGGCACATCGAAGGATTGAACAACGCCGTTGATTTTTACTGTTACATCTGGAACCTTGGCGATGGCTGTGTTCAATGCCACGGTCAATAACAAGCAAACCGCGAAGATCAAACTCATCAAACGCTTCATATTTTCCTCCTTTAGCTCCTTTCTTTATAGAACATCCCTTTGTCGAGGAGCTTGATATTTCTTCCATATGATTTGACTACCTGAGGAGCGGGAAAGTTGCAGTACGGTTTTTACTAATTGGGCAGGAAAATTTTAAAAAACTACTTGATATACTCTTGGGGGGTATTGTATAGTGAGAGTGGGATAAGAAATTGCTTTCGGGGGAACAATACGATAAAATATACCCCACAAGGGTATCTGTTGCGGGGGAATTAGTATGAGTGCCAAAACAGCAGAAGCGACTGTTCCGATTTCAGGAATGACATGTGCCGCGTGCGCGCTTCGCATTGAAAAGGGTTTGAAAAAGCTGGACGGCGTAGAGACTGCCAATGTCAACCTGGCACTGGAAAAGTCCACAGTCGTCTATGACCCGGCCAAGACCAACCTCGATGATATTCGCACAAAGATTGAATCGCTTGGCTACGGTGTCGTGGCAGACAGAGTAGAGCTGAACATAACAGGCATGACGTGTGCGGCCTGCTCAACCCGGATAGAAAAAGGGCTGAACAAAATGCCCGGCGTCTTGAAGGCAAACGTCAATCTTGCATTGGAAACGGCAACCGTCGAGTACGATTCATCACATGTCGGCATATCTGATTTGATCAGGCAGGTCGAAAAGCTGGGTTATCAGGCACAGCGCAAGGAAGAAGGCAATGACGAACAAAAAGTAGACCGCCGGGCCGCAGAGATTCAGCGACAGACGAGAAAGTTCTGGATTTCCCTGGTTCTCTCGCTCCCACTCCTATGGTCGATGGTTAGTCACTTTTCCTTTACTTCTTTTATCTGGCTGCCAGATTTCTTGATGAATCCGTGGGTGCAGCTGGCACTGGCGACACCCGTACAGTTCATCATCGGCGCGCAGTTTTACGTAGGTGCTTACAAAGCGCTCCGCAACAAGAGTGCAAACATGGATGTGCTGGTCGCTCTCGGTACATCAGCTGCTTACTTCTACAGTTTGTATGTCGTGATCTCCTCGATTGGTACCCATGGACACATGCTGGAGCTGTACTTTGAGACCAGCGCAGTCTTGATTACACTGATTTTGCTCGGGAAGCTATTCGAAGTAAAAGCCAAAGGCCGCTCGTCAGAAGCCATTCGCAAGCTGATGGGTCTCCAAGCCAAAACGGCTGTCGTGATTCGCGGTGGCGTAGAGATGACGATACCAGTAGAAGAAGTACGGCCAGGTGATATCGTTCATGTGAAGCCTGGTGACAAAGTACCTGTGGATGGGCTCGTGCTGGAAGGGCAATCTGCGGTAGACGAATCCATGCTGACCGGGGAAAGCATTCCTGTAGATAAAGCCGCTGGCGATACAGTTATTGGTGCAACACTCAATAAGAATGGCTTTCTAAAGATCCAAGCGACCAAGGTAGGAAAAGAAACGGCATTGGCTCAAATCATCAAGGTAGTGGAAGAAGCGCAAGGAACAAAAGCTCCGATTCAACGGCTGGCAGACAGCATTTCCGGGATTTTCGTTCCGATTGTCGTGGGAATTGCGATCCTGACCTTCCTGGTATGGTATTTTGCAGTGATGCCCGGAAATTTTGCAGAAGCACTGGAAAAAGCCATCGCAGTACTGGTCATTGCTTGTCCGTGTGCACTCGGTCTGGCTACGCCAACCTCCATCATGGCAGGTTCGGGACGTGCGGCTGAGCTGGGCGTCCTGTTTAAAGGCGGGGAGCACCTCGAGACGGCTCATCACCTGGATACGATTGTTCTGGATAAAACAGGGACAGTCACCAAAGGAGAACCGGAGCTGACAGATGTAATCTCCTTTGATGTAGAGGAGCAGGAGCTGCTGTCATTGGTGGGAGCAGCCGAGAAAAATTCAGAGCATCCACTGGCACAGGCTATCGTCCGAGGTATTGCTGACAAAGGCATTTCCTTGGCAGAGACATCTTCATTTGAGGCCATTCCTGGCTTTGGTATTCGGGCAGTCGTTGCGGGAAAAGAAGTACTGGTTGGTACCCGCCGCCTTCTTGAGCAAAACCAGATCTCCTATCTGGCCGCTAGAGATACGATGCTGGCGCTCGAGCAATCAGGGAAAACCGCAATGCTGGCAGTCATAAATGGCAAGCTTGCAGGACTGATTGCCGTAGCCGATACGATCAAGCCGACCTCGAAGCAAGCGGTAGAGCGAATGAAGGCAATGGGATTGACGGTCATCATGATGACGGGTGACAATCGCCAAACTGCTGAAGCGATTGCGCGAGAGGCAGGAATCGATCACGTAATCGCCGAAGTCCTGCCCGAGGGCAAGGCAGCAGAAGTGAAAAAACTGCAGGCACAAGGCAAAAAGGTAGCTATGGTGGGAGACGGTATCAATGATGCTCCGGCCCTTGCCACTGCAGATATCGGTATGGCGATAGGCACAGGTACAGATGTGGCAATGGAGGCGGCAGATATTACGCTGATGCGTGGCGAGCTTACGAGTGTCGCCGACGCGATCGAAATGAGCAAGCGGACTATTCGCAACATCAAGCAAAATCTTTTCTGGGCATTTGCCTACAATACATTGGGCATTCCCTTTGCTGCACTAGGATTTCTGGCGCCTTGGCTCGCCGGAGCAGCTATGGCATTCAGTTCCGTATCTGTCGTGCTCAATGCGCTAAGACTACAACGGGTGAAGCTGTAAACTCCAGCAGCCTGGTCAAAAAAGCAACAAGCGGCTTGTCCGCATTTCTATACACATAGACGCAAAGGAGAGATTGAGAATGAAAAACATCACATTGAACGTAGAGGGAATGTCTTGCAATCATTGCGTAAACACCGTTGAAAAAACACTGAAAGAGCTGGGAGCAGAAGGCAAAGTAAACCTGGCAGCCAAAACGGTAGAAGTTGCTTACGACGAAAACGGTGTTACTCTGGAAGCGATCAAGGAAGCGATCGAAGAACAAGGCTACGACGTCGTCTAAAACGGATCATAAAGCTGAAGAAGCTCCTACCCGAAACACCGATCGGGCAGGAGCTTTTTTAAAATAGATTACGCTAGCAATTTCTCCAAATCTTTGTCCAGTACATAAACCTCGATCCTCTCGCCCATTTTTGTACTGATATCGCTATGACTGGACAGGACCTTGCATCCGGTCAGCTTTTCTACGATTTCTTCGGATTCCTCGCTATACATTTCACGCAGTACCTCGCGCATCTCTTTTACGATCCGACGTCCTTTATCGTGACTGGACAGGTGTTTTTCTTCTACGGTGAGGACGCCCTTGAAGCGCACAATCACCATATCACCGACAATGTATGTCTTGGACTCCTGCGGTCCACGCCCAATCAAATCACGTTGGAATTTGATAAAAGCTTCGCTAATTTCTGCTTCAAGCTTTTTTTTGTTAGAGATGGGCAACCGTAATTCCTCCCATGAATCATTTCCTTGTACGATCGGGCGCGACGAGGGTCCTGCCTGCGCCAAAAAGACTTGTCTGGCTTGCTAAACTTTCCGGAACGCATAACAAAGTGCTTCAGCGTCCGCATCCAGTATTACTTCGGTAAAACCTTCCGCTAAAACACGGTCGCTTCTCCTTGAGGAGGCCTCGATAGAGGTTTTTTTATATTGCTTTATCTTACTTAGCAGCTGGCGAGACTGTCAACAAGGATGGCGCGAAGTGATTTTTCACTTGAGACAATCAACCGGCTTCCAAATGAAAACGCGAGAGAATCCATGAAATATCGTGAGCGGATGAGGCCTGACGGGGTTAAATCGCTTACATCAATAAAGAATGAACAAATCGTGCAAAAAAGCCAGAAACAGAACATTAACAACGGATTATGCCGGACGTATAATGAGACTCGTAACCAACAATTGCAGATCTTGGCCTAATCCCGAGGCACTCGGGAACGGAGGACCCAATTACGTAGGGGTTAATTCCACGAATTTGTGGAAGGGATGAGAAACTCTTTCGCCATCCTACCCGTCAGCTAACTTCGTAGGCTAAAGCGAGGGAGGTCTAAAGACCGCCTATTTGAGGAGGCCTTTTTTGTTATCTGATTTAGATGGCAAGAGGTTTTACTCGAAATATTTTGCAGGTCTTTTCGTTATGCCCAAAAAAGAATAAGCTGTTTTCGCGAAAAAGGAAACGGGAGACAAAACGCAAAGAGGGCAACATCATTGTCGGCTGGGCGTTAGGTAGACCAATGAGTACTTTTTCTCCGATAAACGATCGTTTTGCCGCTGGATGTGGGCGAGTTTCTTCGTCTATGCCATCTTATGCCGGTCATCTGTGACGATCTACGGGGAATGGGTAAGCATTGGTCTATTTTTATTTCGGGTAGGCCAAACAGGAAAAGGAGGTATAACAATGGATGTCGTTTCCATACTGCTCTTGGCCCTTTCATTCGGGGTATTTTTTGCACTCATCAAATTTTGTGATGCTGTAGTAAATGAACAGGGAGGGAAAGAAAAATGATGGTGCTCCTGATTATCGTGGCTGGTCTTGCACTGTATTTGTGCCATGCACTGATCTACCCGGAAAAATACTAACGATTCATATTGAGGTTAGGAGGAGCTGTCGTGGATTTTTTACAAATGGCGTTGGTTTTGGTGGTACTGCTGATTCTGGCGATACCGATGGGACGATATCTGGCTCGTGCGTTTTCACTGGATGCGACGAGTCTGGACTCTCTATTTGGCTGGCTGGAAAAGGGGATTTACAAGCTTTCCGGGATTCGCATGGCAGACATGACCTGGAAGCAATACGCGGTAGCTGTTCTGATGAGCAATATGGCCATGGTTGCAGTCGCTTATGTGTTGCTTCGCCTGCAGGGAGTGCTGCCTGGCAATCCAAGCGGGATCGCTGCGATGGACCCTCTGCTGTCGTTCAACACGGCAGTGAGTTTTGTGACGAATACCAATCTTCAGCATTATAGCGGCGAGAGCGGACTGTCTTACCTTTCGCAAATGATAGTGATTATTTACCTGATGTTTACGACGCCTGCTACTGGGATCGCTGTTGTCATGGCTTTCATGCGCGGGCTGACAGGTCAACGCAGCATCGGCAACTTTTATGTCGACCTGGTCCGGGCGCATACGCGGGTACTGCTACCTTTGGCTATTGTGATGACGCTGCTGCTCGTAGCACAGGGCGTACCGCAAACGATGGAGCCGACAGCGACTGCGACAACGATTAGCGGTGCAGAGCAGCAGATCGCTCGCGGCCCTGTCGCCTCCCTCGTAGCTATCAAGCATTTGGGGACAAACGGCGGCGGATTCTTCGGGGTGAATTCATCCCATCCGTTTGAAAATCCAACACCGTGGACCAACGTGCTGGAGATCCTTTCGATGTTTCTCATACCAGCGTCGCTGCCTCTAGCTTTTGGGCATATGGCAAAAAGCAATAGACAAGGGTGGATCATCTTTGGCGCGATGGGAGCGATGTTCCTGGTCTTTCTGGCTACGGCCTACACCAATGAGATCAATGGGAATCCAGCTTTGCAGCGGGCAGGATTGTCCCAAGTGATGGGCAGCATGGAAGGCAAGGAAGTACGTTTTGGCATTGCCCAAAGTGCCCTGTTTACCGCAGTCACGACAGCAGCAACGACCGGGACCGTCAACAATATGCACGATACACTGACGCCACTTGGTGGATTGGTGCCTTTGGGTGAAATGATGCTCAACTGCGTATTTGGGGGAGACGGGGTAGGTACCGTCAACATCCTGATGTACGCCATCCTGGCTGTCTTTATCGCCGGGCTGATGGTAGGGCGAACACCTGAATTTTTGGGACGCAAGATCGAGGGTAAAGAGATGAAGCTGATTGCGATCACGATTCTCGCTCATCCATTGATTATTTTGGCTCCTACCGCGATTGCAATGGCGACAGATATGGGAACGGCAGGCATCAGCAACCCCGGGTTTCACGGCATTTCTCAGGTGCTGTATGAATTCACCTCTTCGGCAGCCAACAACGGCTCTGGTTTTGAAGGATTGAGGGATAACACGCCTTTCTGGAATATTTCCACAGGTCTGGTCATGCTGTTCGGTCGTTATGTCTCGATTATAGCGATGCTGGCAGTGGCGGGATCACTGCTCGTCAAAGTGCCGGTGCCGGAGACGATGGGGACGCTGCGTACGGATAACCATGTATTCTTGGTGATTTTGATTGCCACTGTGGTGATCGTAGGGGCCCTGACCTTTTTACCTGTGCTTGCATTAGGTCCTGTCGCTGAGTGGCTGACCCTGCGATAACGGCTGCTTATCTCGCGAAACTAGAGGCAAAGGAGATATTTCGATGAGTAGAACGCGCACAGTAGCGCTTCCAAAAGATTTATACCGACAGGCGTTTGTTGCGTCTTTCAAAAAACTGGACCCACGAGTAATGATGAAAAACCCGGTCATGTTTGTGGTAGAGGTAGGGTTTGTCATTACACTCCTCCTCACGCTTCTCCCTAATCTGTTCGGAGGGGTATCAGACCCTGTTAATAACGGTGTCGTCAGTCTGATTCTGTTCGTGACGATTTTGTTTGCCAACTTCGCTGAGGCATTGGCGGAGGGGCGAGGTAAGGCACAGGCGGCAAGCCTCAAGAAAACCAAACAAGATACAAAAGCGCGCAGGGCTATGAAAGACGGCTCATTCCAAATGGTCAGCTCGACACAGCTGCGAAAAGGCGATCTGGTCCTTGTAGAAACGGGCGAGATCATCCCTAGCGACGGAGAAATTGTCTGGGGAGTCGCTTCTGTCGACGAGTCTGCGATTACAGGGGAATCTGCCCCTGTGATCAAGGAAGCGGGTGGAGACTTCAGCTCTGTTACGGGAGGTACGCGTGTCGTAAGTGACAGCATCCGAGTGCGTGTGACGACTGATCCTGGAGAATCGTTTCTGGATCGCATGATTTCACTGGTCGAGGGAGCCAAGCGGCAAAAGACCCCCAATGAAATTGCTCTCAATACCCTGCTCGTCAGTCTTACGCTCATTTTCCTGATTGTCTGCACGACCTTGTCGCCGATTGCGGCATACGTGCATGCAGCGATCCCTGTCGCGACATTGGTTGCGCTGCTTGTCTGCTTGATTCCGACTACCATTGGGGGACTCTTGTCCGCGATCGGAATTGCCGGGATGGACCGTGTCACGCAGTTTAACGTGATTGCGATGTCCGGGAAGGCGGTGGAGGCATCGGGAGACATCAACACGATCATTCTCGATAAAACGGGGACGATTACATTTGGGAACCGGATGGCTGCCGAATTCGTGAAGGTAGGCAAGACCAGTCAGGAGCAGTTGAACAAAACAGCAGCACAGAGCTCGATTTACGATGAAACACCAGAAGGGCGCTCGATCATTGAGCTGGCGAAAAAGCATGGCCTCGAATCAGCACAGCTGGAGCTTCCCGGCGCAGAAGGCGTGGAATTCAAGGCGGAGACGCGGATGAGCGGTACGAATCTGGCAGATGGGACGCACATCCGTAAAGGAGCGGTGGACGCCATCAAGCGATCTGTATCGGATCAAGGCGGAACCATTCCATCCGATCTCGAAGAAAAAGCGACGAAGATTGCGAGCGCTGGAGGCACGCCACTCGCTGTAGTGGCAGGGGCGAACATACTTGGGCTGATTTATTTAAAAGATACCGTGAAGCCCGGTATGCGCGAGCGGTTCGCAGAGCTGCGCCGCATGGGGATTCGCACCGTCATGTGTACGGGGGATAACCCTTTGACGGCCGCCACCATTGCCCGCGAAGCTGGTGTTGACGATTTCGTAGCAGAAGCCAAACCAGAAGACAAGATAGCGCTGATCCGCAAAGAACAGGCAGAAGGCAAGCTGGTGGCGATGACAGGGGACGGAACGAATGACGCACCAGCCCTCGCCCAGGCTGATGTCGGCCTGGCCATGAATAGCGGTACGGTAGCAGCGAAAGAAGCTGCCAATATGGTCGACCTCGATTCCGATCCGACCAAAATTATTGAAGTCGTTGCAATCGGCAAGCAGTTGTTGATGACACGCGGAGCCTTGACGACGTTTAGCATCGCGAACGATGTGGCGAAATATTTTGCGATCATTCCGGCGATGTTCATGTTGGCCATCCCGCAGATGAATGCACTCAACATTATGAATCTAGCGACACCGCAAAGTGCAATTTTGTCGGCGCTGATCTTTAATGCGATCATCATTCCTATCCTGATTCCACTTGCAATGAAGGGCGTGAAATATACGCCGATGAGCGCGACAAAGCTGCTCAGTCGCAACCTGGTCATCTACGGCATGGGGGGAATTGTGGTTCCGTTCGTGGCGATTAAGCTGATCGACCTCGTGTTAGTCGGATTGAATCTGGTGTAACAACATCGAAAAGGAAAGCAAAGGGGAAGTGCATATGTTGCTTACAAATCTGCGTCTTAGTCTCGTCCTGCTGTTGATGTGCGGTCTCGCTTACCCGCTGGCGATGACGGGCATTGCTAGGGTCGTCATGCCTGCACAAGCGAACGGCAGTCTGATCGTGGACGAGAGCGGGAAGGTGGTTGGCTCAGAGCTGATTGGGCAAACTTTTACCGATCCGAAGTACTTTTGGGGGCGTATTTCTTCTATAGATAACAACGCGGCTGGATCTGGCTCGAACAACTACGCATCGTCCAATCCTGCCCTGATTGAACGTACACAAAAGGATATTGCCGCTTTTTTAAAAGCCAATCCTGGTGTAAAAGAGGCAGATATCCCTGCCGATTTATTGACCAATTCTGGCTCTGGACTGGACCCGCACATCTCGCCCCAAGCCGCTAGCATTCAGGTAGAGCGGGTAGCCCGGGCACGCAACCTCGACCCTGCGAAGCTGCACGCCCTGATTGCGGAACATACGGAAGGCAGAAGCATGGGGGTATTCGGAGAGCCGCGGGTAAATGTATTGAAGCTGAATCTGGCCTTGGATCAATTGAAATAAGACGCCAAACAGGAGGGCTTCAAGATGGTCGAGCAGTTTCGAAAGAAATCTCCGGAGGAAATCTTGCAGTCCATATCCAAAATGCATCGGGGCAGACTGAAGATCATACTGGGGGCTGTCAGTGGTTCCGGCAAGACGTTTCACCTATTGATGGAAGGACAGAGCTTGAAGAGAAAGGGAATCGATGTCGTAATCGCAGGGACAGGCGAAGCCATACATCCGAAGCTGGCACAAAAGCGGGAAGGTTTGGAACAAATCCCTTCCATCGAATGGAACCATCTAGGGGGAGTGAGGCACGATCTGGATGTGGAGGCGCTGATCGTTCGTGACCCCGAAGTGGTGCTGGTGGATGGCTTGGCATGCCGCAATCGACCGAATGCGCCGCGCCTGACTCGCTTTGAAGATGTCCAAACCTTGCTCAATCACAATATTAGTGTCATTACGACGGTGAACATATACGAGCTATCGGGTATGAAAGAAATGGCGGAAAGGCTGACCAAAATCGAGGTGCAAATCCAACAGTGTGTACCCGAAGACACGCTGGCGCAAGCGGATGAGGTAAAGCTTTTGGACGTAACACCAGAGGCGATCCTCAAGCGCCTGCAAGATGACGAGAGTAATCCGACTCGCATTAAGCATCCTTTGCTGCAAAAAGATAATCTGCATGTGCTGCGGGAGCTGGCGCTTCGCTTTGTAGCCACTGGAGTGAATGAAGACTTGGAGGAATACCGGGAAAAGCACGGCATGGTGGGAGCGTCCGGGGCAACGGAGAGGATACTGGTATCGGCCCAATATCATTGGAATGGGTCCATATTGGTTCGGCGCGGCCAACAGGTAGCCAAGCGCCTCGGCGGAGAGCTTTTGGTCGTCTGCTTTCGTCCTGCATCGAAACAGCTGACGAAGGAAGAAGCTACCTTTAAACGGGCGATGATGAAGCTGGTGGATAAAGTGGGGGGAGTATTCGACGAACAGACGTTGCAGTGGGATCAGGATGTGGCGGGTGAGCTCGTTGCCTACGCGATGGATAACAATGTGACTCGCATCGTGATGGGCCAATCCAAGCGAACGCGCTGGGAAGAGATTTGGTATGGCTCCATCGTCCATAAAATATTGCGGCAAACGAAGAATATCGACATTTTGATCGTGGCGGATAGGTCAAAACGGGACGGAGAGCGCGTCATGCCAACCAAACGCAGGGAAACGGCACCATTCAATCCGTACCGCCGACTTTCCGAGGCGGAAATGGAGCAGGAAATCGGGAAAATCCGGCGCGGTACCTTGAAGGTTTACGTTGGGGCAGCCCCGGGAGTCGGCAAAACATATACGATGCTGCGAGAAGGAAACGAGCTGGCCCAAAACGGCATTGATGTCGTAATTGGTCTCTTGGAAACACATGGACGAAAAGAAACGAGCGAACAGGTGGGCCATCTTCCCTTGCTTCCCCGCAAGCGTATTCCGTACAAAAATGTCACGCTGGAGGAAATGGATACGGACGAGATTATTCGGCGCAATCCCGAGGTGGTGCTGGTCGATGAATTGGCGCATACCAATGTATGGGGAAGTCAGCTTGAGAAGAGGTACCAAGATGTAGAAAGGATTCTGGACGCGGGTATTTCTGTCATCTCTACGATGAATATTCAACATCTCGAAAGCTTAAATGACAGTGTCGAACAAATTACGGGAATTCGTGTGCGCGAGACGGTCCCCGACCATATTCTGCATCAGGCAGATGAGGTAGAGCTGATCGACATCTCGCCCAAGGCATTGCGTCAGCGGATGCGCGAGGGCAATATTTATGCGATGGAAAAGATGGAACAGTCGCTGACCCATTTTTTTAAAACAGGGAATCTCATCGCTCTGCGGGAGCTTGCATTGCGCGAAGTGGCTGATGACGTCGACGAGCGGCTGGAAGCATGGGAGCGCCGGACACTGCGGGGACCTTGGAGGCAGCAGGAAGTGATTTTTGTCTGCGTCAATTTACGTGCAGATAGCGAACGCTTGATTCGCCGTGGTTTTCGTATCGCATACAGGCTGAAAGCATCCTGGCACGCAGCCTATGTACAGGATCATGAGCCGCTGACCGACGAAGAAAGGACGCAGTTGGAAAAGCTGAAGAAATTGACGGAGCGGCTCGGCGGTCGCTTTGAGAAGTACGAGGCAGCATCCAAACGAAAGGTGTTTACCAAGCTCGTCTTGCACATGAACGAAAAAAATACGACACAGGTAGTGATCGGTCAATCAGCGAGGACGAGGTGGAAAGAAATTTGCGGCGGCTCAGTGATTCAGCGATTGCTGCGGGAAGTGCGACATATGGATGTGCTGGTTGTAGCCGATCATGCACCCGATACGACGTGAGGGAGGATAACCATGGGCACAGCAAAAGAGGGGCGATGGGATCAAAGCTTGGCTAAAGCTTATAGCCGTTTGGACTGCCTGACGAGAGAATGTGTCGAACGGGGCAAACAAGAGGAGCCAAGTATGGAAGCGCTTTTGTTTTCCCGTCTGACACGGGTCTATTTGGAGGAAGAAGACGTGCGTGTGCGGCAAAAATTAAAGCGTAAATCGTCGCAGCGAATCTCGCGCGTCATGCATGAGAGAGTAGGAGAGTTTCTTTTGGAGCGCTTGCCTGGGTTCTCTTTTCAGGTCCAGGATGGCCTGCTGTTTGTCAAAAAAGAGGAACAGCTAGTAGGTGTCCTCAAATGCATTCCCGATCTGGGCAGCTATGATACGCCATCGTGGAATGCAACCATTGCAAGGTTCATCAAGCAGTATCAAAAACGCTACAAGCTAGCGCCGGAGCAATTGCTGTTTGTCGTCTGTTCTCTCGCTAAAAGCTTGGATGCGGCCCATGCGAAGGCATTGACCGGAGTGGACGTTTGGAGTGGAACGGCACTAACCGCTCCAGCCTATCGGGATGCGCTGCAAGCGTACATCTGCAAATGCGTAGAGGTGATGGATGCGATCCCCAAACCGCGGGAACAGCTCTATTTTTTAAGTGCGGATATTCATCCGAATGCGCTCGCTGCTCAATTGCTTCTGGGGGAACAGGGGAATATGCCGGATCGGTGGCTGCAGCCTTCGGTAAGTGACATGATCCATTTTTTAGAATCCAGATTATGATATACTAATGTATATTCATACACCGAAGTAACGGACATGAACTGGCTATCATATCGTTAAAAGTACGCACTATACAAGCTGACAATATTATTGCATTTTGATAAAATTATTGCAGGATATACACTGTCAAAATGCTCTATCTACACCTAGCTTTGATTACATTCAGTACACATTATATTCGTTGAAATAGATGGAGGAAGTAATGAACAATCAGGAAATTTTAAAATCGTACGTTCCTTTGGTTGAATTTATCGGGAAAATTTGCGGGATCAATTATGAAATCGTTCTTCATGATGCATCAAATTTCGAAAATTCAATCATTTGTATTGTGAACGGGCATATCAGTGGAAGGGAAGTAGGTGGACCAATAACCAACCTCGCTCTAAAGCTCATTAAAGAAGAATATTACAAAAAACAAGACTATGTTGTTAACAATGGTCGGACAATCGATAATAAAATTTTAAACTCGTCTACCTTCTTTATTAAAAATAATGACCAAGAACTAATTGGTTTGTTATGTGTAAACAATAATTTGACTGAATTAATTTCTTTTAACAATTATCTATCAGGCCTTTTGGATAGTTTTTACAACAAGACTGACAATAAGGAGACAACCGAAAATATTGATATATCGATGGATGATCTAATAAAGAACACGATGGAGAGCGTTTTTTCGGGTATAAGTATATCGCCTGAAAGAATGTCACCAGAAGAAAAAAAACAAATCGTGCATAACTTGAGTGATCAAGGAGTGTTTTTATTAAAAGGAGCTGTGTCAGAGGTTGCACAACGATTAAAGACTTCTGAACCTACGATATACAGGTACCTCAATAAAAAAAGATAGTATTTGCAGTTGTAAGGAGTATAGGAGATGATTTCCTATACTTTTTTTTGTGTTTACCGAAACGATAAGAGGACGTTCTATTATTGAAAATAAAAATACATCATGAAAATAAATTATTATAGACAATCTTCAAAATACATATTATGATTTGTTTTAGAAGCTGCTAGCCATTTGTTTCATGAAGCTAATCGGGTCTAATTATTTGAATTTTCTATAGACAACAAAAGGAGGAAAGACCGCAGACAAAAAGCTAAGAGTGGATGAGATGGAGAGCTATAGATATAAGATCGATATACTAGAGAGCTTTTACTTGATTCCTTTGTTGATCGAATTGTTAACGCTTACTTTTAAACGATCAAGAAATAGTGTAAGAAAAACGGTTATTTTGCGAAAAACAACAACGGAGAGTGATATTTTATGCAAAATATGAGCTCTAAGGATCAAGGTTTACAACAGGGGTTACAACAAAGACATATTGTTCTCATGTCCTTAGGCTGTGCTATTGGTGTTGGCTTATTTTTAGGATCATCAAGTGCCATAAAAATAGCAGGACCGGGAGTTATTTTGGCGTATGCAATCGGCGGCTTCTTTATGTACTTTATCATGCGCGCTCTTGGCGAAATGGCGGTTCAAGACCCTACGGCAGGCTCCTTTAGCCAGTATGCAAGAAATTACTTGGGGCCAGCTGCAGGGTTTACGGTTGGATGGAATTACACATTTTCTACTATTGTTTTTTGTATGTCCGAAATCACTGCAGTTGCTATCTATATGAAATTTTGGTTTCCAGACGTTCCGCAATGGATTTGGGCACTTGCGACATTTGTTATCATGATTGCAATAAATTTATTAAATGTAAAATTTTTTGGGGAGTTTGAATATTGGTTTTCAATGATAAAAGTGGCCGCAATTGGCTTCATGATTATTAGCGGATTAGGCCTAATTATTTTTGGTATTGGAAATGGCGGTATTGCGATTGGCTTTGATAATCTATGGAATAACGGGGGATTTTTGCCGAATGGTTTATCAGGTGTTTTTCTTTCCTTATTCTTGGTGATGTGGTCCTATGGCGGCATGGAAATGATAGCAATGACTGCCGCTGAAGTTAAAAACCCTGAAAAAACGTTAAAAACCGCTATTAATAACGTATTCTGGCGCATATTAATTTTTTATGTAGGTGCAATGATCGTTCTTCTCTCCGTGTATCCATGGACAGAAATAGGTTCAACTGGTAGTCCATTCGTCAATATGTTTACAAAGTTAGGTATCCCAGCTGCGGCGGGTATCATAAATTTTGTCGTCATTACAGCAGCTTTATCTTCTTTTAATAGCAATACGTATGGTGCAGTACGCATACTATTTAATCTGGCGAATCGAGGAGAAGCTCCATCTGCACTTGCCAGGGCAACAAAAAATGGTGTTCCAAGAAATGCGGTGTTTTTTTTCGCAGCAATCCTATTTCTATCAGTAATCGGGAACTATATTGTGCCGGAACAAATCTTCATGTATTTTGCAAGTATTGGAACACTTTCTACCTTTTTCACATGGACTATGATCTTACTGTCTCAGATCAAATTCCGAAAAAGTCTAACTGCAGACGAGGTAAATAGGTTAGCATACAAAATGCCGTTTGCTTCGTTTATGCCGTATATTACTTTAGCAGTTTTAGCGTTTATCATTGTCATGCTTGCCTATACATCCGATACCCGTATCGGTGTTATGGTAGGGGTCATCTGGTATGCATTATTGGTGATCATTTACTATTCAAAAACGAAGAAAAAAATGCAAGCTGAAATGTGACCATGACTAGTTAAAAAAACAAATTGTGAAAAGGGGGGAATCTGCGAGCCATAATATATCCGACAGGATACGTTGGCAGCAGTGATATGAAATATAACTTTGATGAAGTTTTAGATCGTTCAAAGCTAAGTACGATGAAGTGGGAAGCTCAGATGAAACGCAAAAACGATGACTCCTTGCTTTGCTTTGGAACAGCTGATATGGATTTTAAATCTGCTCAGCCCATTATTGATGCCATACAAAAGGTTGTTGATGTGGGACACTTTGGATATCCATATAAAAGGCAGTCATACTACGATGCCATAATTGGTTGGTTTAAACGAAGATGCAATTGGGAGATCAGGCAAGAGTGGATTGCGAACAGTCTTTCCATTTATCCTGCCTTTCAATCGTTTATCGATGGGCTGACCGAGGTTGGGGACGAAGTAATCATTCAAACACCCGTTCATTTTGTCTTTGAGGAGATTATTCATGCGAACGGTAGAATTACTGTAGAGAACCCCTTGCAAATAAAGGATGGTAAATACATCTTTAATATCGAGGACTTTAAAGCGAAAATTTCACCAAAAACAAAACTTCTTATTTTATGTAATCCACAGAATCCTGTTGGCAGGGTGTGGACGCGAGAGGAATTAACCGAAATTGCAAATATTTGTTTGCAGCACGGGATTGTCATTTTATCCGATGAAGTTTATATGGGCTTGACCTATGAGGGATATACACACATTCCAATCGCTTCCATATCCAAAGAAGTTTCCTTAAATACCATTACACTGGCCTCACCGAGTAAATCATTCAATGTTACCGGGCTTAAACATTCACTAGTCATCACGGAAAATCAAAAATTTCAAGAGATTTACCAGAATGAACTCTTGAAAAACGATCAACATTTTGGAGAGAGCATTTTTGGACATGTTGCGACAGAAGCGGCATTTGCGCATTGTGATGAGTGGATCGAGCAACTCATGACGTATGTAGAAGGAAATTATCATACTGTTTATGAGTTTATGAAAATTAATTTACCCGAAGTGAAAGTGTACAAGCCAGAATCAACCTATTTTGTTTGGCTGGACTTCAATTTTCTGGGTATGTCAGATTCAGAATTAACGTCATTTTTTGAAGATCAAGCGAGGACCATTGTCAACCAAGGCTATTCATTGGGTACAGGCGGAAGTGGTTTTATCAGGATTAATATTGGGTGTCCGAAACAAATTCTTGAACAAGGGCTTCAAAGAATAAAAAATGCCTATGATCAGCTCAAATAAAGCAGCCTTGGCAATGCAAATGGAGTATGAACGTAGCGAACCATAATAGGAGTGATACATGTGAAAAAAGTAGTGCAAACATCATTAGCCCCTTCTGCAATTGGACCCTATTCACAAGCTATTGAATTATCAGGATTGATTTTTGTATCGGGGCAAATCCCGTTGGACCCTGACACATCAGAAATTGTATCTTCAGATATCGAAGAACAAACGCATCGTTCCATTCAAAATCTGATTGAAATTTTAAAAGCAGCCGGCGCAGGTGTTGATGATGTGCTAAAAACAACCATATTTATTAAAGACATGAATGACTTCCCGAAAGTGAATAAAATTTACGGTGAATATTTTGTAGACAATCCACCAGCACGAGCCTGCGTGGAAGTTAGTAGACTACCGAAAGATACGTTGATTGAAATTGAAGCGATTGCGCATAAAAAATAAAGACATAGGATAGCCACATGGATTTAGGCGGAATTGACGAGGAACTGTAAAGCGGGTAGCCATCGTTTGCTGGAGACGGCAGGCGGTGGCTTTTTCATGTTTATGTTTTCAACCCAAGAGAATCCTTCCAAACGAACGAGGGAAAAGAAAAGCTGGTCGCTTACAGTAGGTAAAGCCATGATCCATTTTTTAGGCTATAGGGCTGTGATATACTGGTTACATTTACATACCGAATGAAACAGGAGGGATTGGCTATTTACGTAAAAGTCGTTGGCATACCGCACTATACAGGGGCATTGGTTTCGGGAACGGAGCTTGCTCCAGATGCTTTGCGCAAGGCAGGCCTGGTTTTGCAGCTACAGCAGTCTGGTCTGGATGTTCAAGATATCGGAAATCTGAGGCTACCTGATTATTTGCCTCGTCACAACATTCCCCCTGTCCGCAACTGGCCTGCACCTCGCATGTTGTGGGATTTGCTGCAAAAAGAGGCGTATGAATGGTTCGATCCAGAGGATTTTGTCTTGATGCTGGGCGGTGATTGCAGTCTCATCGTGGGGGTGGCGCAGGCTCACCGGGCACGTTATGGAGACAATGCGTACCTCGTAGTCATCGACGGTCATTTTGATGCGGTTATTCCCGTGGCATCGCGCTCGATTGGCGCAGCTGGTATGGGTCTGTGGTTTTTGCTGCAAGACGAGGGGGTCTGGACCTTGCCCAGCGGATGGAGTGCGGATCGGATGCGAGTGGTCGGGTGTCAGCAGATGCCAGAGGCGACCTACGGTGTGGACGTGATGACGTTGGAGCAGCTTTTAGCAGGCAATATCATTGAGCGTATCAAGGCTGTCATGCAAACCATCCCGGAAGATGTCAAAATATTGGTTCATTTCGACGTGGATGTGATGCATAAAGAGGCGATGGCTGCAGCCTATTCCCCGAGCGAGACAGGCTTGTCGCTGCAAGAAGCTGAGTCTGTGTTGACTACTGTGTTGCGTGATCCGCGTGTAATCGGTTTGGAAGTGACCGAGTTCTCTGCGCTCCGGGATACGAATGGGGATCAGGCGACACGGCTTGTTCAACTGCTTGTGGATGCGTTGGCTAGTCGTGTAGCTGGCTCTTAGGAACAGGAACTGGATTTTTTTCTAAAGAAACTGCAAAAGGTACATGATAATAAAAATGAAAGAACATGCCGCCATAATTGCAAAAACAAAATAACCAAAAAAACGAAGAGCACGCGGCATCTTTTTCATATCGACCTTATTTGTTGGCACACCTATAATGTTCTTGTAGTGATCAGTTACCGAATTAAAGGAAGGTGTCTCTTGACTTTCATTCTTCACTTCTTCATCGTTTTGTTTCATAATACATGACCCCTTTTAACATTCAGTGTTGGCTGCATCGGCGGGTAAAGTTACAGTATTTACCAATATAATCACATATATTAAATAATATGTAAATGAGGCTATTGTAATATGTTTTTGCTGATTAGATTGTCATGTCGAAGTCCTGCTTATGTTTAAAAAACTAGACAGGTATGGAGAAAAGGAGCGACACCTAGTTATGGTGACACTCCCCTCAGGGGAAACAGATCTATTCCTCTATTCATTCCGCGGTTTGGTCGGATAACAGTCAGGTGGCTGTACGTCGGAAAGCTCGGATAGCTTCATCAAATAATAACACTCTTCCCGTGACATATGGTCGGCCATGAGTGGAGTCAGAACACCTAACAATTCGTCGCTCATTCGCATTTCTTCTAATTCATGCAAAAAGACCTGAAACAGCTTGATCTCCATTTCCGCCTGGTGATTAAAACGACTCAACGCCGGAAAATTTTGCAGGTTTGTTCGAAGGTAACCTGCCAATTCTATCGCTTTTTGATAAAAGTGTTCGAATTGCTTAGTAAATCGTTCGCTTTTTTGTTGATAGTCAAATTCGACCATATCCAATAGGGAAGTGATGGTAGCGGCATGCCCAGCAGCATCGGAGAGCCATAGCAGATGAACATCAACAAGGCTTGGAGCAGGAGGCATGTTGCCTGATAAGTATGCATTCAAAATTCGTTCATATTCTTCTAACTCATTTACCATGTGGTTAAGAAAAGTGGGAGAAAGGCTGAGGGAAATCTTTCCGACAAGATGTCTTTCCAGGAGATGCAGCTTAAACTCACGCAAGCTTTGTGTTTGAGTACTTGCCTGATGGTTGAGGGCATAAATTTCTTCATCCGATAAATTTTTTCGAGCGTAATCCAATAGATTGTCAAATGACTCGATAAAATAACGAGCCCTTTCAATCTCTTCTTGTTCGTTTTGAGCTAGGGATTGAAGGATAAATCGGGAATGGTCGCCCAGAATTTGTAGCCAAAAACGATGCTCAAATAGAATGCTTTCTCGAAAGTTAACTTTCACGTGTGTACCCTCCTTCATAACGCTTCAGCATATGTCAACATGCCCAGAAGTGTGTATGGATGCCCGGGAACATTCAGCAACAGCCCCTGTTTTCTGATATACTATTCATATAAGTAATTGCTTATAAGTAGAGGGGGAGAGGCTATGTTTAAAAAAATATTGGCCAAGTTTGGGGTTGGAGCAGCCAAGGTTGATCTGAAGCTGGATCGCCCGGGGTATCGACTCGGTGAAACGATGACAGGGGTCGTTCGCATTGAGGGCGGAAACGTAGAACAGCGCATTTCCGATTTGAGTGCTCTATTACTCATGCGGGTACATATTCGAGGACAGGAAGTGACCAAGCAGGTACAGGCATTTTCGATCAGTCGCAATTTCACTGTACAGCCGAAGCCATTTGTGCAGGAGATCCCTTTTTCGTTCGAAATGCCTCAGGGCTTGGCGATGTCGACTCCAGCTATCCAATATGCGCTTCACACCAAGCTGGATGTTGAAATGGCGCTAGATCCGACCGATTTTGATAGGGTCGAGGTATTGCCGCCAGAGCCTGTCGAGCGTGTCTTGAAAGCACTTGATCGTTTAAATTTGCGTCAAAAACCAGACTCGGGCAAATTGACTCCATACGGGCAGGAGTTCTCCTTTTTCCCAGGTTCGAATCTGGGTATTCCGCTAAATGAGCTGGAGGTTATTTTCTTCTCCGTACCAGGAGAACTGCGACTGCTTGTAGAGCTGGACCTGGCGACTGGTATCCTGCGCCGCGAGAAAGAGTACAAGGCAGAGATTGTGGTTCCCGAGGAATTGTTGGTGGATGGAAAAGAAGAGGAGCTATCCCGCTTTTTTAGCGACACCATTACCGGATATGCGAACAATCCGCAATCGATCCCATACGTGTCGCTTTCCTCCTACCAGCAAGGACAACATGCTCATCACGGACATCGTGGCAGCGGTATGGGCGGCATGATTGGCGGTATGGCAGCAGGGGTCCTTGGCGGCATGCTGCTTAGTGAAATGATGTCGGGAGACGAGGAAATGGCCTCCGAAGATACAGGGGATAGCGAAGGCGAAGACATGGATATGGACTTCGGGGGTTTTGACGAGGAGCTGTAAGGCTATCTACCCGAGCATAAATAGAAGCCATCGCTTGCTGGAAACGGCAGGCGGTGGCTTTTTCGTATGGTGCTGTCAATTAAGCAAAGTGTGGTTGGAGCCCAGTAAAACCCGCTAGTTTCCTTTATGACTTAGGTCCATATGCCCCGAGTTGTTTGCGAGAAAAGGCATAGCGCGAGTTTTCATTCTTTAACCACATATTGCCCTTCACAATCAAAATGTACACGGCGACGATAAAGTAGAGAGTACCGACGATCCAGTCCAGCGTCGTTGCCATGTCTGTTGAGATGATATGCTGTATATACCATACGCCAATGGGAATATGGAGGAACATGACAGCGAATAAGCCCGGATTGTAGATGGTTTTGGCCAATCGATTGGCGAATATTCCGTGCCAGATAAATTGGAAGAAGCCCATGAAAATTGGAGCCAACCCCAGCCAGACGACACTTGGAAAGAACACGGGAACAAGGTAAAACAAGTACGCGATGACGAGGTTGATGATCATCGCAGACTGAGTATTCAGCGGGTAACGTTCAGGATGGTCACTCTTGAAAATCAGCCTGTTAAACAATCCGGGAAAATAGCCTGGCCACCTGTATTCCTCGAATTGATGTACCAGAATCGCGATGAAGCTCAGCCATAACAGGCGTTCCGTTGCCGGGATGGCTCCCCACTCTGTCAGGAGGTAAATCCCAACCAATACAGCTACAATCAGACCTAGATCTTGCCAATATTTTCGCAAAAAGTCCATGTGTCTCTCCCCCTATTTCCTACATTTCGTGAAAATAGCGTGTAAATAACAAGTCAATCTGTTCGTCTACAGAGCTGACTTCGATGCCGGCACCTGTCGCCAGGATGGACCTAAGCAGGGCGGGTAGAAATACTGCTCCGAATAGCTGCATGATCATCATCATCAGGACCTCAGCATTCTCTTCCCCGGTAATTTCCTTCAAGATAGTTTGAACCTTCGTGAAGCCTATGTTCCTCAAGAATTGTCCGTACTCATACTGCGAGGTAAAAACAGCTCCGCCAAGGGCAAAAATGCGGGAGACCAGCTCGGGATATTGCTGGATCACTTCCACATAGCGGGTCAAAAACTGCTTGAGACGCTGCTTGGGGTGGATAGTTCCATCATCGAGCAAATCAAACGTACCTTGGAAGCTGCTAAGAAAAACACTCAGAGCTTCATTGATGAGCCTGTCTTTCGAGCCAAAATAGTAATTGACCAAAGCAACATTGGTGCCTGAATCCGCTGCAATTTTGCGCACCGTCACACTTTCAAAGCCCTCCGATTTAATCAAATCCAGTGTCGCCTGCAAAATTTTCGTTTTCGTTTCGCCGTTATTCTTATCGACCTGAGACATAAAGCCCTCCTTTGAATAGAAGTAAAATCAGGTGTTAAACACCGTTTTAAACAATGTTTAATTTGATAATAGCAGGAGATACGTTCGATTTCAATTCCTTTTTTTATTTTCTTCTTCAACAAACGAAAAGGAATTTTTTGTATATAAACAGGAAAATGTGCCTATCTATTCGGGACTAAATCCTCTTTAGTACCTATATGGACTTGGATATCCTTGTTAGTAGTTCAATTTTTAGGAGGATAATGGAGTGAAGAAGTGGAGTGTATTGTTTTTGGCAGTTGCGACTGCGATCAGCTTGACAGCTTGTAGCCCAGCAGAGAAACCGAGCAACAACAATGCTCAAACAAACGAGGCTAAAGAAGCAGCTGCTGCGGTTCCGACTGTGGAAGAATTGATTGAGAAAACAACAAAAGCAAGCGTAGAATTGAAAAGCTTCGCAATGGATTCTACAGTGAACCAAAACATGGTGATGCAGCAAGGCGAACAAAAGCAAGAGCAAAAAATCGACATGACGATGAAAGCAGATTTTGTCAAAGAGCCATTGCAAATGTACCAAGAGGTTCAAATGAAAATGCCGCAAGGAGAGCAAGCGATCAAGCAGTACATCACAAATGACGGCATCTTCACTGAAACGAATGGTACCTGGATGAAGCTGCCTAACGAGATGAAGGATCAAATCATGGCAAGCATGAAGGCTTCCCTGGAGCCAGAGAAACAGATGGAGCAGTTCAAAAAAATCGTCAGCGATACGAAAATCGCTGAGGAAGGCAACGATTATATTATGTCGGCAGAACTGTCTGGCGACAATGTGAAGGAGCTCGCAAAAGAGCTGATGAGCCAAGCAGGCGCCGGTGCTGGCGAGCAGGCGACAGCTATGCTGGACTCGATGAAGATCAAGAGTCTCAAAATCCAGAGCGCTGTAAACAAAGAAACGTATTTGCCAACACGTTCTGTTGTGAACATGTCGATGGAGATGGAGCAAGAAGGTCAAAAAATTTCTCTCGACATGGTGACGACAAGCACGTTCTCCAAGCATAACGAAGTCGGCGAAATCAAGGTTCCGCAAGAAGCTCTGAACGCAGCACCTGTTCAACAATAAGCTGTTTAAAAAATCACAAAAACGCTAAGGTTCTGCCAGACAGAGCTTTGGCGTTTTTTCATTCTGTCCCAGCACACCCCCAGCAGGAGTTCCAAGAATCTAGAGCGTTTTCTCCGTTTTCCTCTCCTCCACCAAGGCTAATTTTTAGCACAAAACCACAGTACTCCGCGTATACCTAATAGGCAATGAGAAAGAGGTGACCACATATGAGCGGATGGCTCTCACTCCTGCTCGTTTCCCTGGCCATCAGCATGGACAGTGTCAGCGTAGGATTGACGTATGGTTTGCGCAATATGAGAATGCCATTTTTGTCTCTGATCGTCGTGTCTGGGTGTTCATTTGCAGTCGTTTATGGAGTCATGCTAGTAGGCTCGTCGCTCACGTACTGGCTAACGCCTGAGGTAGGAAAACATATTGGTGCCGCCGTGTTAATTGTCATGGGATTGTTTACGTTGTGGAGACTTGTTTCTCCACGTGCAGCAGCAGAGGCCGGAAAAGTCTCGTCTACGGAAGAAGGACGAGTAGAATCCTGTGAAACGAACCGGACATCTGCTATGGCAGGACAGAGCTCTGCAATTGATTCTGAAGAAACCCATGAAGAGGCAGAGCGTACGGTCCTGTCGCAATTTCGAGTTTTTGGAGTAATGATTCAGATTTTACGAGATCCAGCTAAAGCTGATGCGGATCGCTCCGGACATATCATGGGCTGGGAGGCTGTCATGCTTGGTCTTGCCCTGTCCCTGGATGCGTTTGGCGCGGGTATCAGTCTCACTTTTCTGGGGTACACACCTTTTCTGGTCGCCCTTTGTATTGCTGTGATGGGTGCTTTGCTCTTGGCGGTAGGTCTTGCGTTGGGGCGTCGCGCAGGAAAAAGGAAGTGGCTGTCACGACTGACATGGCTCCCGCCAATTCTGTTAATCTTTATCGGGCTTGTAAAAAGTCTGTAAGAAAACCCCTATCGAGGTATTCTCAAGGATGCGCGAGGTTTATACTTTCTGATTCAGAATAATGAAATCGATTGTACCCGTCCGCCTATAGAGGGACGGGTTGTTTTATTTTCTGGCTCGTCTGCATACACATGTGATGAGTGAGAAGTGGATGGAGGAGATGTAGGTGGATACACAGCCAATTCGAAAATGGTACACGCTGGCAGCGGCCGACGTGACCGATGCCCTTCATAGCGATGCGGCGCAGGGATTGACTCAGCAGGAGGCAGAGCGGCGACTGGCTAAACACGGTGCCAACCAGTTGGCTGAGACCAAGCGAAAGCCTCTCTACGCGGTCTTTGTGGACCAGTTCAAGGATTTCATGGTGCTCATCTTGTTCATCGCCACGTTGATTTCTTACTTCCTCGGAGAATACCTGGATGCGATTACGATTATCGCGATCATCATTATTAATGGCATTCTCGGTTTCATTCAGGAGGCGAAGGCAGAGCGATCACTGCAAGCATTAAAGGAGCTTGCTTCTCCTATGGCGCGTGTCATGAGAGATGGGCACCTTTCCATGATCCCGGCTTCCCGGCTAGTCCCAGGTGATCTAGTGTATTTGGAAGCAGGGGACCGGGTACCGGCTGATATGCGTCTTTTATCTGCCAATCGGCTTGAGATTGAAGAGTCTGCGCTGACAGGAGAGTCCCTGCCGGTAGGAAAGACAGTAAAAAAACTGGACCACGCTATCGAGGCGCAAGTACCCTTGGGTGACCAGAAAAACCTTTCCTTTATGGGCACGATGGTGACCGGAGGGACGGGAAGCGGCATCGTAGTGGCTACCGGAATGGGTACGGAAATAGGAAAAATCGCACATCTGATGAATACAGCGGAAGAAGTAGAGACGCCATTGCAGATGCGCCTGGAACAGATGGGCAAAATTCTCGTCGTAGTGGCTGTGCTGCTCACGATCGTAGTGATTGGTGCAGGTGTATGGCACGGACATGATTTATTCACGATGTTCCTGGCCGGGGTAAGCTTGGCGGTAGCGGCAATTCCGGAAGGCTTGCCAGCTATTGTGACGGTAGCACTGGCCCTCGGTGTGCAGCGGATGATCCGGCGAAATGCGATTGTACGCAAGCTCCCATCCGTGGAAACACTGGGTTGCGCTTCGGTTATTTGCTCTGACAAGACAGGGACGCTGACGCAAAACAAAATGACAGTGACCCACGTCTGGCACAGCGATATGATGTACGAGGTGAGCGGACGCGGCTATGAACCAGAAGGCTCGTTCCATTATCAAGGCAAGGCTGTATCAGTAGGGCGGGATGGGGCGCTCAGCCAAATTTTACGGATTGCCGAGCGCTGCAATAATGCGCGATTAACCAGTGTAGAGCAAAGTTCGCGAAACATTCTCGGGGTAGGAAAGGCCACGCGCTTCTGGCAAGTGGTCGGTGATCCGACGGAAGGGGCACTCAAAGTACTGGCAGCCAAAGGGCAAAATGGCGGTACAGAGCGCAAAAAAAACGGACAACAGCCCCTGCGTGTAGAAGAGCTTCCGTTTGATTCAGAGAGAAAAATGATGTCCGTAGTAGAGAAAGGGTCAGACGGCGTCCACTCCTTGCTGACAAAGGGGGCAGCAGAAGCCGTACTGGCAAGATCCACGCATATTCTTTGGAAAGGCGAGCTTCAGCCGCTGTCAGCTACACTTCGTCATCAAGTGCTTGAACAGACAGAGAGTATGGCTGGTCGGGCCCTGCGTGTCCTGGCGTTTGCATACAAAACGATGCAAGGCTATCGACCTGGTCAGCCAATCGCCTCCGTCGAGAACAACCTCGTTTTTGTCGGCCTGGCAGGTATGATTGACCCGCCGCGTGACGAAGTTCGTCCTGCGATCAACCTGTGCCATCAAGCAGGTATCAAGACCGTTATGATTACAGGCGACCATAAAGTGACCGCAGAAGCCATCGCTCGTCAGATCGGGCTGATGCGTGGCTATGGCGAAGTGTTGGAAGGCCGAGAGCTGGACGGCATGTCCGATACTCAGCTGGCCGAATACGCAGAACGCGTGACCGTATATGCCCGTGTCTCGCCCGAGCACAAGCTGCGAATCGTGCGTGCTTTGCAAAGCAAGGGGCACGTGGTTGCCATGACAGGGGATGGGGTCAATGATGCGCCTGCAATCAAGACATCTGACATCGGGATCGCGATGGGGATTACAGGCACGGATGTAACGAAGGAAGCGGCTGATCTCGTGCTGCGTGATGATAACTTTGCCACGATCGTTGCGGCCGTGGAGGAAGGGCGCAACATTTACGATAACATCCGAAAATTTATTCGATATCTGCTAGCTTCCAACGTAGGCGAAATTCTCGTCATGTTTTTCGCCATGATTCTCGGTCTGCCTCTGCCATTGGTACCGATTCAGATTCTTTGGGTCAATCTGGTCACAGACGGATTGCCAGCAATGGCCTTGGGCGTTGATCAGGCCGAGAAAGACACGATGTACCAACACCCGCGCAACAAAGCTGAAAATATATTCAGTCGCGGATTAGGCTGGAAAATCATCAGCCGTGGATTTTTGATTGGAGCCATGACCTTGCTCGCTTTTTGGCTAACCTTGCATGAGGATCCAAGCGACCTGGTACACGCGCAGACGGTTGCCTTTGTTACGTTGGTAATGGCCCAACTGATTCATGTGTTCGACTGCCGCAGCCAATACAGTGTCTTTCACCGCAATGTGTTTGAGAACAAGTATCTGGTCTGGGCGGTTATCTCTTCGCTGTTGCTAGTGCTAGGTGTCGTCTATATTGATGCCCTGCAACCTATATTCAAGACAACTGCTCTGGATTTCCGTGATTGGGCACTGATTCTGGTTACATCGGGAGTTCCTACCTTCGTGGCAGGAATTGGCGGGGTTCTGACCAGTGGTCGACCACGAGCCAACAAGCAAAAACGCTCGTCCATGCGTACGGTTCGTCCTGATTAACGAAAGGAATGGATACCGTAACGTGAAGCGGGGGAAAGGGAGTCAGCGTGCGCTTTAAAAGACGGGGCCGGCGTAGACGGGGCAGACGAATCTTTGCGACGACGTTGTTTGTGATCATTGGGCTGTTCGTCCTATTTGTGGTTGCGGAAAAGCGGATCGAGCCAACGCTCATGCTGATTGCTCAGTCCAAGGCTGATCAGGTGGCAAAGCTCGCGATCACGGACGCTGTAACCAAACGATTGACACAACAAGGGGTAGATTTCAACGAAGTCGTGATTATGGAAAAGGATGAGGCAGGCAGCATCAAAGCGGTGAATTTCAACTTCAGAGAGTATTCACGGATTGTCGGGGAAACGACCGCTCGGATCCAAAATCGGTTGAAAGAATTCGAGCAGGATAACGTCAAAACCACCGTCCCACTTGGCCTGGCCACTAAAAACGTCTTTTTGGAGCATCTCGGGCCAGATATTCCCGTCTCGTTTGTTCCCATCGGAGCAGTCAAGACCAGACTGGAAACAGGCATGAAGCAGGCGGGAATCAATATGGTGCTGGTCACCGTTTACATTTACGTCGAAGTCGACCTGCGAGTGATCATCCCTTTTGCGACCAAACAGCAGACCGTGACGACCCAGATTCCGATTACCGAAGCGTTAATCGTGGGCAAGGTTCCCAACTACTTATACAACAATCCTGCAGGTAAACCAGACGTGCCGATGCCGCGGAATGTGCAGATGAATACGCAGCCATAAAATTTTTTTGAAACGTTCGTTGAATGCTGTCGTCCAAGTAATAGACACACTAAAACATACAAGATCATTGGAGGCTGAAATAGCATGAAAACATTACGTACAGGCATGATGACATTGGCGGCGCTGGCCGTTTTGGGAACCAACGTAGTATCGGCGACCTCCGAACCAGTAAAAGAACTCTCCGTAAACATCAACGGAGTTGCAATCGCTCAAGCAGCGATTTTTGATAAGCAACAACAAACCGTTCTGGTTCCACTTCGCCCGGTAGCTGAATCACTTGGATTTACAGTTGGATGGAATGATCAAGTAAAAGCGGCAGAGGTTCAAAAAGGAGCCATTTCCAGCTACGCAAAAGCAGGGGAAGATCGCTACCCGTTCGCAAAAATGTACAAGACATTGGGAGCGGAGCCGCGTTTGCTCAATGGCAGCACCTATGTGCCAGTAGCTTTCGTTGACGAGATCCTGCAAGCGGAAGTGAATGTATCGGATAGCGCGGTGACAGTAGTGGACGAGGAATCTGAAAAGGCGCCTGTTCGTACAGGCACAATTACGAGCATCAATAAAACAGAGGATGGCAAAATCTCGATCCTGATCGACGGCTATAAGTCCGGGATCATGCTGCACCTGAACGAAGATACCAAAATTACAGACGCTGCAGGCAAGGAATTGAAAGCAGAGAATCTGAAGCTGGGCATGGACGTAGAAGCAACACACGCAAAATTCATGACCATGAGCTTGCCGCCACAAACCAGCGCGTTCAGCATCGTGGTAAAAGGCAGCCTGGAGACGCAGGAAGTAGTAGGAACAGCAGGAAAAGTAGTGAGCATCGAGCCGGATCAAAAGGGTACCTACAAAATGCTGGTAGAGGGTCAAGGTCTGACACAGACTTCTCCTGAAAAGGTAGCCCTGATGATCAATGACAAAACCGTCATCGTGAGTGCCAAGGACAATAAAGTGCTCAAGCCGGAAGACCTGAAAGCCGATATGAACGTATATGCTTTCTATGGTCCAAAGCTGACTCGCAGCTTGCCGCCAATCGGTACAGCTGAAAAAATCGTAGTGGAAGTAGTAGAGTAAACAACAAAGAAGAGCGGGGCGGCCAGTTGCTGTCCCGCTCTTTTTTGTGCGCCCGGCTATGCACTGCCTGCCTGCTCTTCGATAATTGGGTACGACATGCAGATGACCCGGCCCAGCTTTTCGGTTTCTCGCTCTTCATAGACGCGAAAGCCGTACTTTTCATAGAAAGGGACGACACGTTGATTTTTCGCCAAGACGCCGAGGTGGAGGCAATGATAGCCGTTTTCTTGGTACCAGCGAATCAAATGGTCCAGAAACTCTTTCGCGTAGCCTTTTTTCTGATAGCGGCTGTGGAGCATAATCAAGCCCAGCCAAGGGTGGCCGTCGCGTGGATTGCAAAGAATAAACTGAGCGATGCCTACAATAGCGCCGCCTGTTGCTTCTCGCAGACAAAACGCGTAGGAGTCTGCAAAACTGAGGTTTTCCTCATGGTCTTCTAGAACGGTTTGGATCGTGACTTGACGCTGTCCGTTCGCGTACTCCATATAGTCGGGATTGGAATTGTACACGAGGAGAAGCTCGACAAAATCCTTTTCGCAAACAGGCGTGTAAAACAGGCGTGCGCTTGATCTTGAAAAGGGTGTCAGAGTTGGCATAAGAATGCTCCTTTTAACAAAGTGATTATACAAATGTCTAATTAGATGATATTCTAAATTTCTGTTTTGTCAATCTCTCATGAGCGCTGACCCCTGTAGTTCTTGCGCGACATGTCAGCGCAGCAGCGGGCAGAAAAGGAACGTTACCAAAACAAGCTGACCAGCTTCGCCATCCAGGCACAGGAAGAGGAGCGAAAGCGTATTTCCCGCGAGCTTCACGATGGGATAGGTCAGGCGCTGTACAGTATTTTAGTGGGGCTAAATGTAGTCGGGCAAGGCAATTTGAGCGCCCCGATACGGCAGCATGTAACTGACGTTTTGCACATGACTTCCAAAGCGATGGAAGAGGTAAAACGCATGGCTTTGGAGCTGCGCCCATCAGCCCTGGATGATTTGGGACTGCTGCCTGCTTTGCGCTCGTGAATTGTTCAGGAAGCCATGACCAACACAGCGAAGTACGCACAGGCAAGCCAGCTTGGAATCGTCTTTGAAGACAGGGAAAAAGAAGTTGTGGTAACGGTAGTAGATGACGGTATCGGATTTGAGGTAGATCAGGCCCTGAATACCGGCAAGGGCCTGGGGGTATTCGGAATGAAGGAGCGTGCACAACTGCTTGGTGGGACGGTCGATATCCGTTCTGCTCCGAACGAAGGCACGACAGTAATTGTTCGGATTCCGTTGCCAAAGGAGGGAATAGAAGATGGCCATTCGCGTATTGATCGCTGACGATCATGCTATCGTGCGGTCCGGATTGGGAATGTTGATCAACGCCCAGACAGACATGGAAGTCGTGGGGTATGCTGCTGACGGAAAAGAAGCGTGTGAAAAAGCGTGGGAAATTCGCCCGGACGTCGTGTTGATGGACCTCAGCATGCCGCCGGGAGAAAATGGATTGACGGCTACAGCCAGACTAAAGGAAACGACAACTGGGATCCAAGTGCTGGTGCTGACCATGCACGACGACGAGGAATACTTGTTTCGCGTCCTGCAGGCAGGAGCGGCAGGGTATATTTTAAAAAGTGCCCCTGATCTCGATCTGATCGCTGCGATCCGTTCAGTGAGCAATGGGATGGCTTATCTGTATCCATCGGCAACCAAGTCATTGATCGAGGAATTCCTGCAGATGGTAAAGAACGGCGAAGAGCAGGTCAAGTACGATATCCTGACCGACCGGGAAAAAGAAGTGCTCGTCCTCATCGCCAAAGGCTTCAGCAACAAGGAAATCGCCGAGCAATTGACCATCTCGGTAAAAACGGTTGAATCGCACAAAGCGCATATCATGGAAAAACTGCATCTGCGCACGCGTCCGGATCTGGTGCGGTATGCGATTAAAAAAGGTTGGCTGGATTTTGAATAGGTTTTTTAAAAAACGCAAGTTGTAAGGTGAAGTGACTGTTGAGTATAGGTAAGTCCCGCCGTAGTGGTGGGAAGAAAACAGGAGAAACCGCTCCAGGTTCTTGGGCCTCTAGCGCGGAAGCAGGGACTGTCCGCTTCCGGGGAAAAAGAGAAACCGCGTCCAAAGTCGAGTATTCAGAGAAGCTTTTACAAAGGTGGACGCTTAAAGGCGTGTTTCCCTTTTTCCCCTCCAACTAGGCAGGAGTCCCAAAGACCTTCGCTGTTTTCTCCTGTTTTCTTTGGACAGCTATATACTTGTCAGCAGCTTTGCCCATTTATCTTGTTATCCTTCTAGAAACTGCGGGGAGGAATCTCCCAAAGAAAAGCACGAGAAAAACCTATGGCTGGTCGAGGAAAAAGGAGAAACAAGCGCAGGATCTTTGAAACACCAGCAAAGGCGGAATGAAAAAAACGAAACATGCTTTAAAGCGTCAACCTCTGAGATGCATCCTTGAACCGGCTACTTTTGACGCGGTTTCGTTTTTTTCATGGAGCCGGACAGGGATGACCCCTAGTAGGTGTTTCAAGAATCCGGAGAGGTTTCTTCTTTTTCCTCCCCACCACTATTGCCCGATCAACCTTGCTTTACCGACTCAACCTTAGGGTTGGGTATTTTTTATGTCCAACTTGTGACAGGAAATGGATAATATCAGGTATTTTCCCGACCAATTTAGGGGTTTTCCCCGAATTACTTCCAACTAGTTCCAGGGGTAGAATGAAGGCGTAAAAGCGACAACGCTATCAAGGGCAAGAGGAAAGGAGGAGCGCGATGGAGACGCAAACAAACGCTCCGGGTCAAACAAAGAAATCCAAACAAGAAAAGACACAACCGGAGCAGGAAAATTTGAAGGGGACGTTTGCTGCCGTGCTGATCGTCGGGGGTATTAATCTCCTCAGTTGGTTTGGTGTATTCGGCCTTTTCCTGGAACGGGCGTAAGAGGATAGTGAAGGAGGGTACTTATGCATTTGCATCGTTTAGAAAAAATCTGGCTGATGTTGGGCGCAGGCGGATTGGCGTTGTTTATTCTGCTGTTGTGCGTCAATGCGTTTGCAATGGGGATGGCTCCACCTAGCAATATGGAAATGATTGATCCGGAAAAAGTGATGGAAACGCCTCCTTTTGATAAACCAAGCTTGAAGCGGGTGGGGGACAAAGAATATGACGCCTACATGACAGCCTTTGCGTTTGGATTTTCTCCCACAAAGATGGAGGTAGCGGTAGGCTCGACGATTAACTTCCACGTCACGAGTCCAGATGTCATTCACGGCTTTCAAATTCCAGAGACAAATGTCAACTTCATGGTGTTGCCGGGTCATATCAGCTCAGCTACGTATACGTTTGACAAACCCGGTGAATATTTGATCCTTTGCAACGAGTACTGTGGAGCAGGTCATCAAGTGATGGCGACTACAATTATTGTGAAATAAAGGCAGGTGATAAATATGGTAGTTGCAAGGAGAATAGATACGAAGATCCCTCATGCTCCCATCGGGCGAGCATCGGCAAGACTCAGTCTTTCTTATGTATGGGTAGCGTATATCGCATTCGGACTTGCCGCATTGGCGGGAATGCTGCAGGGAATGGTACGGGGCGGCATAATAGAGCTGCCCAACTGGACGAACTACTATCAGATTTTAACTGCGCACGGCGTATTAATGGCACTTATTTTTACCACGTTTTTCATTGTTGGATTTATCTTTTCGGGCGTTGCCCGCACAACAGGCGGCTCATTGCACAAAGCGGCGCTGAGCTGGGGTTGGGCTGGCTGGATTTTGATGGTGACAGGCACGACGGTGGCTGTTATTACGATTTTAATGAATGAAGCTTCTGTATTGTACACGTTTTATGCGCCGCTGAAAGCATCTCCCTATTTTTACATTGGCTCTGCACTATTGGTTGTCGGTAGCTGGTTTGCAGGAATCGGTGTCTTTGTCAGCTATCGCAAATGGAAGCGGGAAATCAAAGGGCAAATGTCCCCGCTATTTGTTTTCATGGCCGTCACAACCTACATCATGTGGATTATCGCTACGATTCCGGTAGCCGTAGAAGTGTTGTTCCAGCTAATTCCCTGGTCGCTCGGACTTACACCAACCATCAACATCATGCTGAGCCGTACCTTGTTCTGGTTCTTCGGACATCCGCTCGTTTACTTTTGGCTGATGCCTGCTTACATGGCTTGGTACGTCTGTGTTCCCCGGATTATCGGTGGACACGTATTCAGTGATTCGCTCAGTCGTCTCGCTTTTATCTGTCTGCTTCTGTTCTCGATTCCGGTAGGCTTCCACCATCAGCTGATGGAGCCAGGCATTTCGGCAGGCTGGAAAATGATTCATGTAACACTGACGCTGATCGTTGTGATCCCATCCTTGATGACCGCTTTCTCGATGTTTGCCATATTCGAGACAACCGGAAGAAAAAAAGGCGGAGTAGGGCTCTTTGGCTGGTTTAAAAAGCTGCCCTGGACCGATGTGCGTTTCTTTGCTCCCTTTGTGGCGCAAGTAACCAGATCAACGCCGTTGTTCACAATACGATCTGGGTAACCGGTCACTTCCATATTACGGTTGGTGCGGCAGTTGCGATGACTTTCTTCGGTGTCAGCTTCTGCCTCATTCCTGCTCTGACAGGCCGCACACTGATCAAGACAGCAAATCGCATGGGGATGGTTCAGACCGTTTTCTGGGCAGTTGGGATGTTCCTGATGTCGTTGGCCATGCACACCATGGGCTTGCAGGGGGCGCCGCGCCGGACTGATTACACCACTTACATGGATCATCCGACTGCGCTTGGCTGGATGGATTACCAACGCGTGATGGCGTTTGGTGGTGGACTTTTGTTTGTATCTGCGATCCTTTTGATTTTGATTCTGTTGTACCTGACGTTTTACGCACCAAAGGGAAATACAGAGTATCCGATCGCAGAGACAGAAACCAAGCAGGAAGTGCCGCGTATTTTGGAACGCTGGCCTGTATGGGTCGGACTTGTCGCATTCCTGATCGTACTGGCATACGGTTACCCGATCATGGAGCAAATTCAGCATCAGGCTCCGGGATCGCCCCCATTTAAAACATGGTAATAAATCCTCCATTCGGATAGCAGAAAGCAGAAAGCCACTCATTCAGGCGAGTGGCTTTCGTTTGCTTCAGTTGTTAAAAGCAGCCCATTCGGTAAAGGCGAGAATCAGAAACCCGATAGCGATCAACCAGAAGGCGATGAGTCTGAGTTCTTCTTCTTCAAAGGGCATGGCGCTCCTCCTTTATCTCTTGGTATAACCAAGGTATTCGACAGGAGGCGCATTGGTTTAGTTTTAGGGGACGTAAATCATCTTTCGAGTCATTCCGCCGTCTATCACTAGTTCGGTTCCGGTCATAAAATCATTCTCTTTCTGGGTCAAAAACAGGCATGCACGGGCAATATCATCAGGATTTCCTACACGTCCCGATGGGTGTTGTTTATGGTCTTCCGGACGCAATAAGGAATAGTCTCCATTTTCGATCCAGCCGGGCGATATCGCATTCACCCGAATGCCATCAGGGCCGAGAGAGACAGCAAGGGCATGGGTCAGAGCCAGAATCCCGCCCTTGGAGGCCGCATATGCCTCGGTGTGGGGCTCAGACATGTGCGCCCGGGTAGAGGCCAGATTGATGATCGCTCCACCTCCATTTTGACGCATGAGCTTAGCTGCTTCCCTGGATGCTAGGAAAACACTGCGCAGATTGGTATTCATAATGTGATCCCATGCATCGACCGTCAGATCGTAGGGAGACTCCCAGGCTGTTATTCCCGCATTATTAATCAAGACATCCAGTCTTCCGAATCGTTTCGCAACAGCTTGCATCAGTTGCTCGATTTCCTGTGGCTGGCTGACGTCTAACTGGTAAAAAGAAGCTTTCCCAGTCGCGGCTTCTGCCGTATGGATCTCGTTGGCAACCGCTTCGCCCGCCTCACGATTACGCTCGGCAATGACTACATGTGCGCCAACAGATGCATACGCGATGGCTACAGCTCGTCCTATCCCATGTCCGGCTCCCGTGACGATGACAATGTTATCCGTGTATTTCATGTAAACCTCCTTCAAACAATAGAAAATGGGTAGTCCGAACGAAAACTGTAAAAAGAACAAAAATGCAGTTGCATATTGTTCCTAACTATATTAAAGTAAGTTTCATCTTTTTCACAAGATAACTACTCCCAGGAGGTACTTATACACATGCAAACAGAAGTGAAATGGACGACTGAACAAGTAATGGAAGCGCGCCATAGCGTGCGAAAATACGATTCCACGGCAACAATTCCACAAGGCGAGTTGAATGAAATCCTGCGACTGGCAGCGAGTGCTCCATCTTCATGGAACCTCCAGCATTGGCGCTTCCTTGTTGTGACAGACCCAGCCATAAAAGAAAAGCTGCTCCCAATCGCTTATGGTCAGCAGCAAGTAGTGGACGCATACGCTACCATTATCATTTTAGGGGACTTGGAAGCAGACAAGTCGGCTCGTCCGGTCTACGACGAGGCTTTTGCTAAAGGTCTTGTGAACGAGACAGTACGCGACTCCATGATTGCCCAAATCGAAGGAGCTTACAAAGCAAACCCGGAGATTGCCCGCGATGAGGCGATTCGCAATTCGTCCTACGCAGCCATGCAATTGATGCTTGCCGCAAAGGCAAAAGGCTACGATACTTGCCCAATGGGAGGCTATAATCGGGACGCGTTGATCGCTGAATTGAATATCCCGTCGCGCTATTTGCCTACGTTGATGCTTACATTGGGCAAAGCGAGCGTGCAAGCACATCCAACAGCCCGTTTTGGCTTGGAACAATTGGTCATTACGAATAGCTTTTAATTTTTCGATAGAGCGTACTTCGGGCGATTCCTAAAAACTGGGAAGCCTCGGTTACGGATTTTGTCTGTTTCAGAGCCTGCTCAATGACTTGTCTTTCCAAGCTTTTCAGCGAATGAGGCTCGGCGCTTTGCTGCCGATGATCGTAGTTTTTGAAGTGGAGAGGTAAATGATCCATTTTTATCTCCGAATGGTCTTTTCTGGCTAAGAGAAAAGCCCGCTCTATCACATTTCGCAGCTCACGAATATTTCCTGGCCATGGGTAGTGTACGATGGATTGCAACGCCTCTCTCTGAAAAGATTGGGGGCCATCGCCATAGGCCAGGAGAAATTCGTGCACAAATTGTTGGCAGAGATGCTCGATGTCTTCTGGACGTTCCTTTAAGGACGGAATGGTAATCGACAAGACATTCAAACGGTAAAATAAATCTGAACGAAAGCTTTGTTTAAAAGCCACCTCTTCTGGAAGATTGCGGTTTGTCGCCGCGATGATCCGGACGTTGACGGCTCGTTCTTTTGTATCGCCAAGCCTCATAATTTTCTTCGATTCAATCACCCGCAGAAGCACGACTTGCAGTTCGAGTGGCATGTCCCCGATCTCATCCAGAAAAATCGTACCATTGTGTGCTGCCTCAAATTTTCCAATCGCTCCGCCTTTTTTTGCACCTGTAAATGCTCCGTCGACAAAACCAAACAACTCGCTTGCAATCAGCTCTTTCGGAAGCAAAGCGGTATTGACCGCAATGAAAGGGCCGTTTTTTTGTTCACTTTCACGATGAATCGCCTCGGCCATGACTTCTTTACCTGTCCCAGTTTCCCCCAGAATCAATACATTAGCAGAGGATTGAGCCGCTAATCGAGCAATTTCAAGCTCTCTTTGATAGCCGGGATGGACAGTTTGGATACGACCAAAACGAAAGATAGGTTGGGATGAAGCAGCAGTAGACACCTGCTTAGGCTTTAGTATATAGAGCTGGTGGCGTCGCTCATTGCATGAGGTGACGTGAAATGACTGGTGCATCGTTTGAAGCATCGCGAGTGTGAGCGATTGCCCGTTTGTAAACCCAGTAAGCTCTGCTGCTTTGCTGCTCATATACATAACCGTTCCTTGGTCTGACACGACGAGCACGGCTTCTTCGCTGAGCTGTCCCCATGTCTGAAGCACGATTTCATGGAGGGTAGCAGAGGGTTTGTTGTTCATGTTCACGAGAAAAGGCTTGGGCTGGATGTTGCGCTCGGAGTCCCAAACGATTTCAAATTGTCCATTGGATAACGATTTTCCGATTTTGACGGGCCGGGACAGATGGCGATGCCGGGCGTCTACGAGCAGTGTACCGCATGCTGTCTCGAAGCTTCTATTGCTGATCTGGTCAAAGATCTTCTGATGGTTGATGCTTTTTGCTTCTACGATGCTGTCTAGAACCATTTTCGTGCCGACATACGTGTTAAACATGACGGATGAAATTGGTCGCTTTTCGCCTGTAAATCGTTGGAAGCTGCGGATAAACGCCAAATTTTCAGGAGAGGGGAGGGATTGAAAGTAGCTGGCTGAGCTGTAATGGCCTGCCCCATACTCCGCTCCGATCGCTTCGAGCTCCGTCTCTTTGGTTATGGGACTAAAGATAGGAACCTTTTGGCGCTTCATACCGATGCGATAGTGATCCCGATAAAAGGGAATGATACTCTTCCCCACGAGAGTAGAGAAAATGGCATCCGGCTCCTCGGCGATGATATCGTTCCAGACTTCTTGGAAATGCTGGTGTCCGAATGGGACATAGCGCTCTGCTACAACAGCACCGTTTCTTTCATGCAAAAACGTGTGTACCTGTTGAGTGGTTTCGCGGGGATAAAGATAATCGGTGCCGATACAATAGACGCGTTTTCCATAATGACGGGTCAGGTAATCCAGCAAGGTATGGACCTGCTGATTGGGCACTTCTCCGGTATAGATCACGTTTGGATGACATTCGTGTCCTTCATATAAAGTGGGATAGACTAGAAGACAGTTGTATTTTTCCAGTACCGGAAGAACCGCTTTTCTGCAGGCAGACGTGTAGCATCCGATGAAAATACGAATACCTTCTTTCGCCATTGCTTCTGCTTCTCTTTCTCCTTTTCCCGGGTCGGAACAAATATCACGAACGATCGCTTCTATTTTATATAGTCCACGGCTGCATTCTTCGATGGCCAATCTAGCTGCGTCACATTGTCCTTTTTCGGTGATCGCTGTTGTGCCCGTTAACGAAAATAATAACCCCACCTTGATATGCACGTAATCCCTCCGTCTCCTGTTGTTTCGGTTTGGGAATGTCGTCTCATAATGGGACGAACTCCATATCATCTCAATCATATAACAAATATCAGAACATTAGGAATTTATGTTTTGTTTTGCAACACGGTTTCATTTGAAAAGCTTGTCCGATCAGGACCCAGTCATTGGCATGATAGTTGCGATTAAGAAGCTTCAAAGTGAAAGGAGGAGGACATACCTTGAAATTATTCATTCTCGATGTCTTGGAAAGCAAAGGCGTGACCGTACCACAAGAGCATCTTACTGAGCTGGCTACACGCTGGCAAGCTATTGAAAGTCTGAAACGGGAAACAGAGCAAGCGTTGTTGGATGACTACGATATTGCGTTGCGAAACATTCCAGGAGGTGATCACGTTGAGTAAAGAGCTGGTTGGAAAATCAGTAGAAGAATTGGCCCCCCTGATCGAAAAGCGAGAAGTATCCTCTCTGGAATTGACACAAGCTGTATTGGATCATGCAGAGACGCTTAACCATACAATCAATGCTTATATTAGCTTTACTCGTCAGCAGGCGGAGGAAGCCGCCGAGAAAGCGGACCTGGAAATAGCATCCGGTCAGTACCGGGGCATGTATCACGGAATTCCGATGGGCATCAAGGATAACTTGTACTTTAAAGGTGAAGTAACCACGATGGCATCCAAAATCCATCGCGACTTCGTTTCGGACTATGATGCGACTATTATCGGCAAAATGAGAGAAGCCGGAATCGTTTTCACCGGAAAATTGAACATGCATGAGTATGCGTGGGGCATTACCAATAATAACCCGCACTTTGGTACATGTCACAATCCATGGAATCTCGAAAGAATTCCAGGGGGATCCAGCGGAGGATCTGGCGCTGCTGTTGCTGCGGATATGAGCGTGGCATCACTGGGGACAGATACAGCGGGGTCGATTCGAATTCCATCCTCTGCGTGCGGTATCGTTGGGCTCAAGCCGACACATGGAAGAGTCAGTAAATACGGCTGTTTTCCGCTCGCGTGGTCGCTCGATCATATTGGCCCGATGACCAAAACAGTGAAGGACGCTGCTGGCTTGCTTGAAATTATTGCAGGCTATGACCCCAATGATCCAACCTCCGTTCAGGCACCTGTTGGACAATATACAGCGGCGTTAACGGGTGATGTGAGAAATCTCGTCATCGGTGTGAACGAAGAGTACTTCTTTAAGAACGTAGACGCTGGAGTCGAGAAGCTGGTGAGGGGCGCCATCCAGTCTCTTGTCGATCAGGGAGCGAGAATCGAAGAAGTCAGCATTCCGTCACTGAAATACGCGGAATACGCAGAGATGATCACCATCTTGTCAGAGGCTTCTGCGATTCATCACCGCGATCTGTTAAAGCGTCCAGACGATTTCGGATCAGACATTCGCCTGTTGTTCGAATTGGGGGAGCTTCCCTCAGCCGTTGATTATTTGCAGGCGCAGCAGCTCAGAAGACAAATCAAGCAAGATTTCCAAAAAATATTTGAAAAAGTAAACGTACTGATGGCACCGACACTGCCGATCATCGTCCCGAACATTGGGGATAGTGAAGCAGATTTGAACGGTCAAAAAGTAGATTTGATCGACCATATTATTCGTTTTACAGGACCGGGCAACCTCTCTGGTCTTCCAGCGCTCACTGTTCCGTGCGGACTTGTGGACGGCATGCCTGTCGGTTTGCAAATTTTCGGTCCTGCTATGCAGGAGGGTACCGTCCTGAATGTAGGGTATGCTATTGAAAAAACGAATCCGTTAAAAGGGAAAAAGCCTGGATTGGTCGGGTCCTTGTAAGATCGTGATTCGAGTACATTCAAAAAGGGTAGGGAGCATGCTTTACGCTCGTCCTACCCTTTTTGGCGTGTCATTACGGATCACGGATTCTTTGCTAATGGTAAATCGACGGAAATACTCGTACCTTGTCCAAGCGAGCTACTTACGTTAAAGTGTCCAGCGTGCAAATCAATAATTTCTTTGCAAATGGAAAGCCCCAGACCGCTTCCTGACTGCTTGGAGCGTCCTTTATAAAATTTCCCCGTGACATGTGGCAGGTCGTCGGCATCAATGCCCTCTCCCGTATCCGTGACGGTTATGATGAGCATGTCGCCTGACTTTTCCGCTGACAGGGTAATTGTGCCGCCTGGTGGAGTGAATTTGAAGGCATTATCCAACAGATTGACAAAGACCTGCTTGAGACGATTATGATCACCCATGACAATCAAAGGTACCTGGGGAAGCTCCAGTACCAGCTCTACTTGTTTTTCCTGCGAACGGATAGCAAACTGCAGGTGCAAATCGTCCAGTACCTCGCGTATGTCCATTCGTTCCCGGGAAAGCTTCATTTCCCCCGATTGGAACTTGGAGAAGTCCAGTAGTTCTTCCACCAAGCCGATGAGTCGGTCGGTTTCTTTTGAAATGACTTCCAGCCCGAGCAGGGTCTCTTCGGGTTCGTCGAGCCCACCGGAGATCAACGTCTCGCCCCAGCCCTTGATTGAGGTGAGGGGGGTCCGCAGCTCATGGGAAACGGAGGAGATAAAATCATTTTTCAGCTTTTCATTTTTGCCGATTTCGGCCGCCATGTAATTGAAGGCTTCAGCTAGAGTCCCTACTTCATCGTCATAGCGTTTTGCTGCGCGGGCAGTAAAGTTTCCTTTTGCCATCTGGGTTGCGGCTTTGGTCAGATCTTTGATCGGGTCGACGATTCGTTTGGCAATTAACAGACTGAGCGCAAAGGCAAGGATCACCACGCCTGCTCCGACACCGGCTCCGTACAAGGCGATTCGATTGACCGCGTTATAGAGCGGTTCTGCCGAAATGGTGTAGCGCAAAACGCCCATATACTCATTGGCAAAGAGGAGAGGGTTTGAGACAGCGATGATTCGTTCCTTCGTTTTCGGGTTTTTTCCTACATGGATACCCGTTTGCCCTTTTAGTGCATCGATGACGTCTGGCGTGTTGATTATTTCCCCTGTTTGAAAACCGTACGAATTGAGGATCACTTTACCATTGACGTCCAGTACTTCAACCTTGGCGTACTCCTGATTAGACACATTTTCCAAAATATAGCGAGCCTTGTCCTTGACTGAATAGCTCGTCGTGTATTTGTTGATAAAATTGGTAAAGGTAGTGGTTCGGGTCACGAGAGCCTCAGTGGCGGTACCAAAATAGTAGGAGTGGACCGCCCAATAAAATAAACCTTCCAGCAAAAGTACAATTAACAGCAGGATCAGGCCGAAATAGACAACGAGCCTGGTCCTAATTCCTTTCATCATGCATGTCCTTTCTCCATAAATACCCGTAGCCCCAAACCGTCTCTAGAAAAGCAGGATGGGCTGGGTCTTGTTCGATCTTTTGCCGGATTCGTCGTATATTCACATCGACAATTTTCAGATCACCGACAAAGAATTGCCCCCAGACTGCCGTCAAAATTTCATCACGACTAATTGCTTTGTTCGCGTTCTCTGCGAGCAGCTTAATCATGGCAAATTCTTTTGGCGTTAGGACGATTTCCTGATCACCCCGGATTAGCTTCCGTTCATCCAAGAGCAGGGTGAAAGGGGAGATGTCGATTTCATTTTTCTGTGCGGGAATTGCTGTCACAGGAGCGAGTCGGCGGTGCAAGGCCTTGACTCTCGCCAGCAGCTCAGCGGGACTGAATGGCTTTCCAACATAGTCGTCTGCCCCGAATTCCAGTCCCATCACTTTATCCAGCTCCTGACTTTTGGCTGTCAGCATGATAATCCCGAGCCGTGGATATTTTTTACGCAATCGTCCGCATACTTCGAATCCGTCAATGCCGGGTAGCATCACATCTAAAATTGCAATTTCAATGTCAGACTGGCTTTCGGCAATCTCTAGCGCCTCTTCCCCTGTAGAGGCTTCGACTACCTCGCAGCCTTCCCGTTTTAAATTAATCCGGACGAAATCGCGAATGGACTTTTCATCTTCTAGTAGTAAAACTTTCATCAGCCATTCCCCTTGTCATGATTTGGTTGCCATGGTTCGTACACACCGTGCACTACATTGTCATGGATAGCGGCTTGTAGTGCTGACGAATTTCATCCGGGGTCAGCAGCAGAGATTTGTACTCTTGTTTTGCAGACTTGCCCAGATTCGGAGTCACTTGCGGCTGGATCGCTACGAGTACTTGCTTGCCGGCCTCTTTTAGTAAGATATAAGGCACTTGTTTTTGTTTTAGCACGTTTTCAAATTTGGCCCATTCTTGCACTGGAACTGTTTGCAAGGTAAGAAGTTCGGCTTTTGTCTTGCCGTTATCTACATAGTAATAGAAACGAGTAAGGATGGAGTTAGGGTCTTGAGCCGATGAAGATAGCGTGTATTTTCCTACCCATTTGGCAGGAATTCGGAAATCATATCCCATCAAATAGTTTTGGTAGTGTTCTTCAATCGGCTTCAGGCCTGTTTTTCCGTCCCATTGAAAATAGGAGGAGATCCAGGGAATCTCAGCCATGGACAAATCATCCGTTCCCGGCGGCTGTGTGCTTACCCCAATCTCTATGATGCCGTCTCCGTTAATATCCTCACTATACAATGAATACGGTTTGAAGGTCAGGTCCATTTCTCCGTCAATTCTGGCGAGCGGGTTGCGCAATGTTCCATTGTCCCATAGCAACAATTCTGTAGAAGCGGAGTGTGCACCTAGCCCAGCCTCGACGAATAGACCTTTATGGGTAGCAGAAGCTTTGCCGATGACAGCTTGCTCATAACCATTGATCCCGCCTTCCAATGGCACTTCTGTCAGCTTTGTGAGCTTGCCGTCCTTTGCTCCGTATAATTCTGCTTTCGACGTAAGGTTATTATGGTCGTGCAGAACCAGTGCCAGATCAGAGAGACCATTCCCTGTAAGATCCCCTACCGCCATGACAGAGTAAGGCTGCTTAATCAGCTCCTGGACTTGTCCCCCGGCAATGGAGTATACAGAGAGTTCTTTATTTAAATCTTCGCCGGCTCCCAAACCAATGAGCATTTCAGGCAAATGATCTCCGTTTAGGTCTTCGAACGTAACGTAATCCAGCTCGCTGCCAATCCCGGTAAACGAAGTGAGCTTTACCCAGTTCCCTTGGTTTTGGGAGAGCACCAGCACACCGATCTCGTAATCGGTTTTTTCTGATTTGAAAAAGGCAACGACTTCTGGTGTTCCATCGCCAGTCAAGTCTTGGAGAGATACAGCGCTCGCCTCATTGGGATGGAGCGGGACAGTCAGTTGAGAGCCGGGGGGCAGGAACTGCATGACAGCTTGATTAATTGATTTTTGGTCGCCATCTGCTAAAGGTGCGCGCATCAACTCGTTGGGTGTATCGGTAAATCCACATCCGCTAACCAATGAGGTGCAAAGTACAGCAGAGTAAAGCCAGGCCTTTTTCATTTGATCTGTTCCTTTCTATGGGTGTATCTATTGACTCTATTTTAGCCTGACTATCTGTGAAAGTTGTTGCAAACCGGTAAAAAAACCACTAGACAGGATTTTCCTTGGATGATCGACCACGTTTTGGAAACAGGGAAAAATTTACTAGCAACATTTGACATGTTTTTTTCGTTTAGATAGGCAGGGAGAGGGAAGTACATAAGGAGGAAGACAAAGTGAAAAAAGGGTATAAAACCTTGGCTGCTATCCTTTGCAGTAGCGGCATTTTAATGGCTTCTAGTCTGGGAGTCGATCCGGTTTACGCGCATACAGCGCAAGCGCAGGCTTTTGCATCAATGGTCTTATTGCAAGCTCAGCATAATATTCCATTTTCCATACAATTTATTGACGGTTTCAAGGTCAAAGTTACTAACAACCGGACAACAGCAGTCAACACTTTTGATGTTTCTGCCAATAAAGCTACGTATGTGAGACAGGGCATCTATCAAGGGAACGGGAAGCTGCAAAAAATAACAATGGGTTTTGCCCAAAAGCTGGTTCAGCTGGTGCCTTTTACGGATGCTAGCGGCAACCTTCGCTGGAAAGGCCAGCAAACACTTTGGGGAGTGAATGGCGAAGATCGCATCGCTGTAGCGACCAGTGTGTGGAACATTGTGAACGAACAGCCGCAACTTCTGAATGTAGCTGTTGAAGCAGGAGACTGGGACAACCTGCCATCTTCTGACATCGAGATCAACAGTGGATTTAGCATGGGAGGCGATATTACTTATGTCCTTGATACCAAGTATGCAGACGTGACAGGAGATGGAGTGAAGGATCACGTCCTCTTGGTCGGAGATAAAATGGGTAATGCGATGAATCTGCTCGCTGAGAATCTGCGGATTGTCGTGCGGGAAGGCAAAAATAAACAGCAAACCTTCGTCTCCGTAGGTAAGCGGGACAGCGGTACACTGCCAAAGCTCTCGATAGGTGATGCCAATTACGATCAAATCCCGGACGTGCTAGTGACGATGCCGACAGCAGCCGGTCAAATTTATAGCCAATTCACTTGGAAAGACAATCGTCCAGTGCCAGTTGTGGATCAGGATAAATTAAACAACCGCAGCGCCTACCAACCGGTGAACGGTATTTATGGCGAAGCGATATTCATGAAACCAATCAAATAAATGAAATACAGGCATAAGCCCTCTTTTCAAAGCGAAAAGAGGGTTTTGCTTTTTTCGGTTATAGACAACGAGCAAACCGTAAGCGTTACGTTTTATATTGACATGAACTTCTTCTGTGCGTTAGTATAGCAATTAAATCGTAATTATTACGCTTTATGAAACCGAAAATGACAAGGAGAATACTTCTATGAGCGATAAAAGAATTCCGGTTACAGTCCTGAGCGGGTATCTGGGAGCGGGAAAAACGACGCTTTTGAACCACGTACTGAACAATCGGGAAGGTATGCGTGTCGCCGTCATCGTGAATGATTTGAGCGAAGTGAATGTGGACGGAGCCCTGATTTCTCAAGGTGGGGGAATTTCTCGCGTCGAAGAGAAGGTAGTAGAAATGTCCAACGGCTGTATCTGCTGCACACTTCGAGAGGATCTTTTGACAGAGGTAGAGCGACTCGCGCTTGAAGGAGTGTATGACTACATACTGATCGAGTCGACGGGAATTGGCGAGCCTGTGCCTGTAGCCCAAACCTTTTCGTATGTGGACGAAGAACATGGAATCAACCTTTCGTCTCTATGCCGTCTCGACACGATGGTAACGGTGGTGGATGCCTATCGTTTTTGGCACGACTTCTCTTCTGGGGAGAGCTTGATAGATCGAAATCAGGCAGTTGGAGAAGAAGATACACGTGAAGTGGTGGACTTGTTGATTAATCAGATCGAGTTTTGTGATGTCTTGATTCTGAATAAGTGTGATCTGGTTGGGTCTGACGAATTGTTGCAATTGGAGGGTGTCCTGCGCAAGCTGCAGCCAAATGCCCGATTGATTCGCTCCAATCGAGGGCAAGTAGACCCACATGAGATTTTAAACACAGGGCTATTCGATTTTGAGCAGGCCAGTCAATCGGCAGGCTGGGTGCTTGAGCTGCAAAAGGAAGAGCATACGCCTGAGACAGACGAATACGGGATCTCCTCTTTTGTTTATCGCGGGCGCAGACCTTTTCATCCTAAGCGCTTTAGTGAATGGCTGGAAGCGTGGCCAGAAGAGGTGGTTCGTGCCAAAGGATTTTTCTGGCTGGCGACCCGCAATGATCTGGCGATGACGCTCAGTCAAGCAGGTCCGTCGATTGAAATAGGAGCGGCGGGTTATTGGACAGCAGCGCTGCCAGAGGAGGAGCGCCTTGCGATTTTAGAAGAAGATCCGGATTGGAGAGCGACATGGGATCCAGAGCATGGCGATCGGATCACAGAGCTTGTATTCATCGGGATTGAGCTAGACCAAGATGCTGTCCGGAATCAGCTGGACGCATGCCTGTTGACGGATGATGAATATGCTTCTGACTGGAGCCAACTACCAGATCCGTTACCGACCGCAGACACGGTGGTCGAGATAGCCGTATAACGAAAAGAGGAGGGACCATACATGAGAGTAAATATTACACTGCAGTGCACAGAATCGGGAGACCGTAATTACATCACGACCAAAAACAAGCGAAATCATCCAGAACGTTTGGAACTTAAGAAATACTCTCCGCGTTTGAAGCGCTACACGCTGCACCGGGAAACGAAGTGAAGACCAGATGAGAGCGCTCCTTCTTTGCTTAGATGAAGGGGAGATGCTTGGTTTAGGAATAAAGGCTGTTCCAAGCGTCATTTGACGAGGAACAGCCTTTATTTTACAGATAAGAATTTATAAAATTCTTATCCAGTATAAGTGCAACCGCGGCTCCGCCAGAAGGCATGGCGCAGCCAGGTTTTCTAATCTTTAGGCATTCTTTTTAAGCGCAAGCCCTTCTGCCTTTTGATTTTTATCGGAAAACATCCATTTCATCATCGGAGGAGTCACGATGGTTGTCACGAGTACAACAACGATCAATACGGCAAACATTTCCTCGGTTAAAAGATGATTCTCCAGACCGATGGCAGCGATAATCAAGGCGACCTCTCCGCGAGATACCATGGCAGCTCCGATCGCCAGCGAATTTTTCCACCTAAAACCGGACAGCTTTGCACCAATCGCTCCGCCGACGAGCTTAGAGATGATCGCCAAAATGCTCAGGAAAACAATTAGCCACAGGTTTTGCAAAATCCCGGAAAACTGCGCCGTTACGCCAATCGAAGTAAAGAAAACAGGAACAAAGATGGAGTAGCTGATGGTTTCGACTTTGTGGGCCACTTCCTGTCTGTAATTCGTCAGGCTGATCGCAACCCCGGCGATGTAAGAGCCGATGATAGCAGCTACACCTGTGTACTCTGCCAGATACGCAAATAAGAAGCAAATAATCAGCCCAGCAGAAATTACCGATTCAGTGACCTGCAGCGGGGCGAATTTTTTCAAGACCCAAGGAACGACTTTCCAGGAAAGCAAGATGATCACGGCAAAAAATGCGACTTTTTTCAGAATGACCATTCCCAGATTGACGTCTCCGCCAGCAAAGCTCATCAGGAAGGCCAGCGCCAAAATAACCAGAACGTCGTCAATAACGGCGGCACCCATGATCGTAGCGCCTTCTCTCGATTTTAATTTACCCAATTCCTTCAGCGTTTGTACGGAAATGCTCACGCTAGTGGCGGAGAGCAAAAGTCCCAAAAAGGTCGCTTCGATGGAGGAGAGTCCCATGACTATACCAGCGCCATAGCCTAATGCCAGAGGAGCAATAATACCAGCCACGCCAACATTGGTGGATGCCCTTGCCGTCCGCTTGAATTCATCAATATCCGTCTCCAAACCGGCTACAAACATCAATAGGATGACACCAATCTGGCTGATTTCTTTGATGATTTCTGTGTCAGTCACCAAGCCCAAAACGGTAGGGCCAAGCACAATCCCGATCAACAGCTTGCCAAGAACGGATGGCTGACCTAGTCGAACACTGATGTCGCCGGCAATTTTGGAGGCGATCAGGATGACTGCCAACTGAAAAATAAGCATGTAGTTTCCCCCTCTAGTCAAAATAAAAAAGGAGCCTGTAATCACAGGCTCCTAAATGTCTACTGTAAAAAGACAAAAAGAACCCTATGATGACAGGCTCCTCCAGTAACACATGAACTATTCATTTTCTTTACATAAACATATTAGCATATGAGTCAGAAAGAAGTAAATAAAAACTGACAAAGTGCTTACTAAGATGTCATGATTAGGCCAAGGAGTCATGACGAAATAAGCTGTAATGGGTAACGGTTGGAAGAGGAGGAGAGCCATTTTGACAAGAGATTATGGAGCAGAGGAAACCGTTAAAATCAGTAAGGAAAACGCGGAGCATTACATCTGGGGAGGGCAGTGTGACGGCTGGCACCTGGTAAAAGGACGAGAGCTGAGTGTTATTCATGAGCGAATGCCGGGAAATACTGCAGAGGTACGTCATTATCATGAGAAGTCGCGTCAGTTCTTCTTTGTTTTATCTGGAAAAGCAGTTTTGGAGGTTGCTGGCGTCCGTCATGAGCTAAAGCCACAAGAAGGGGTAGAAGTGCCTCCAGGAGTCGCTCACCAGATGAAAAATGAAGCCATGGACGACGTGGAGTTTCTCGTGATCTCGACGCCAACGACAAGAGGAGATCGAATTCACGTCGACTAGAGAATGCTGCAAAAATGCAAAAAACCCCCTGACCGTCATAGATACGATCAGGGGGTATCATGCACCGTCCGCCACCAGTGCAGTGGGGCGAGGCTGTTATTTCCAGTTCATGAAATCGGACATTTGCGCGAAGGCGTCTGCTAAAGCATGCAAGCTTTCCGCTGTTTGATAAGCGAAAATAGGCAAGCCAACAACAAACAATAATACTTCTCCGATATACTTGGCGATCATAAGATCTACCTCCTTTTGGTTTTCCAGTTACGTGGATGTAGCCAAAATCAGGTGATCATATGTATCGGCGTCGCTGTCTAGGTGCTGCATGCGCCGGAATAATCGGGAGCGCAGCGGTTGCCTTGCCGCCATCGGATACGTTTCTACCATGCAAGGATTGATGGAAGGTTGATAAGTATCGCTTAGGTGCCAATCCATAGCCAGGTTTTGTGGGGAAATATGTCTTCTCAAATAGTAAAGCGACGTAAAGCATCCCACAAACAGGGCGAGCAAGGCGAAGAAATCATCCAACGAAAGCAGCAGTAGCAAGTCTTCCATGGCATTTCTCCCCCTTTCCTTTTGGAAAAGAACATGATGCGTTGTTCTTAGTATCCACCATTCTACTCCTGTTCACATAATCAGGCAATAGTGAATAGCATCGCGATTAGGCGGATTGCAACCGTACCAACTATTTCATTTTTCCGAGGGACAGATTGACTCGGTAGTTGCCAAAGGCGAGTAATTCATCCAAAAAAAGATTCAGCGACGTTTGGTCAGGTACGCGGACGATAAGCGAATAGCAGCCTTCGCCGCTAATGCGATGAGCTTCTATCACTTCACTGCGACTTTTGACAAACCGGGTGAATGGCTGATGATCTGTTGTCTTCATGAACATCGTCACCATTGCGGTGAGGGAAGGTCCGACTTTGACTTCGTCAATGAGCGTCGTGTAGCCTTGGATAATTCCTTGTTCCTCCATCCGTCTAATCCGGTTACCGACCGCTTGACCGCTCAAATGAACCTGCTCGCCGATGTCCTTCCACAAGAGGCGGCTATTTTCGCGCAGCAGGGCAAGGATGGAAAGATCCGTTTGATCGAGCATATTAATCTCCTTTCACGGTGAAAGTGCAGATACCTTGTTTGTTTCGCGGCATCTGCTACGAGCCCTGTACAATGAAGGTAATCCATTCTTAATTATACCGACGAAGGAGAGGAATGACATGCACATTCAAGTAATTCGACATGCTACGCTGAAAGTTACTTACGGAGGACGGACTTTTTTGGTCGACCCGATGCTAAGTGCCGCGGAAGAGCTGCCAGCTGTGCAAAATACGCCAAATCAGCGTGCGAATCCTTTGGTTGACCTGCCTTTGTCTGTGGAAGAGGTGTTGGCGGGTGTAGATGCTCTCGTGGTCACTCATACGCATCCAGACCATTTGGACGAGGCAGCGGTAAACAAGCTGCCGAAGCATCTGCCTTTGTTCTGCCAGCCGCCTGATCATGAGAAACTGATCCAGCATGGATTTGAGCAGGTAATCGTAGTTGAAGATGAAAAGGAATGGCAAGGGATCCGTTTTCACCGAACAAGCGGACAGCATGGTACGGGAGAGATTGGGGAGAAGATGGGACCGGTTTCGGGATTTGTTCTGCAAGGTGCGGACGAACCGACGTTTTATTTGGCTGGTGATACAATCTGGTGTGAAGAGGTGGAACAGGCAATCCAGGCCCATCATCCAGATGTCATCACGGTATTCGCGGGAGCAGCCCAGTTTTTAGTGGGAGATCCGATCACGATGACCAAAGAAGACATTGCCAGCGTGGCACATGCAGCTGTAGACAGTCAGATCATAGTGGCTCACATGGAAACGTGGAATCACTGCTTGCTCGGGCGCAGAGAGCTGCGAGAGTATCTAGAGGAGAAAAAACTGTCAGCGAGGATACGGGTGCCTGAGGACGGCGAAGGAATACATTATCGGTAACGAACGTGTAGGTGCCGCAAAAGAAACCAGGCAGTGGTGAGAAAACTCCGTTGAAAAACGGGGCTTTTTTACGTTTGTACTATTTTCGACTACCTACTAAAAAAAAAATGACTGACCGGATCCAAAAAGCTGGCCAGAGAAAAAGGGAGAAATAAGCGAGAGCGTTTTCTCCCTTTTTCTCTCTTCCCCGATAGCTCGATTCAGGTATTTTTACGTCCCTGCATTTTCAGGCTCATCCACCATTTGACAAACAAACCATCACGTAATAAACTATTTTTACGTAAATGATTAATGTCATGAGGTGTTGTTGTGGCACATGAACAACTGGAAACGTATGTAGTCGAGACGCCGGAGCAAGCGATGGCGCTATTGAACCCGCTGCGTGCGGAAATATTGAGCCGTCTGGTTGAGCCGGGATCGGCCGCTGAGGTGGCGCGGGGGATCAATGAAATTCCGCAGCGGGTGAATTACCACTTGAAGGCTTTGGAAAAAGTGGGTCTGGTCAGACGAGTGGGAAGTCGCCAGGTGCGCAATCTGGTGGAGGTGCTTTACTTGGCCATCGCCCGTACCTACGTGCTCTCGGAAGGATTGAATTGGGTAAATGAAACGGTTCAGCAAATGAAGGACCAAGGTGCATTGTCTCATTTAGTCCATACAGCAGAGCGAATCAAGCGTGACGCCCTGCGCTTGATGGAGCGCTCCGATCAGGAGCAGGAGATTCCAAGTGCTACGCTGGACACCAGTATCCGCCTTGCCAGTGCCGAGCAGCGCAGTGCATTTGTGGAGGAATACGTCCAGCTCGTGAATCAGCTTGTAGAAAAGTATCAGTCTGCTGCAAAAGGCCAGGAAACGTATCAGGTGATTCTTGCGGTTTATCCAAAAGAAGGAGGAGAAGAGGCATGAAGGCAGAGGCAGCCGTGTCAAGCCAATCCAGACCTGTAGTCGTATGGGAGGGTCGCCCCCAAAAGCAAAACGGCAATGTCATTGCACTACCTAGCCGGAATGGAAATGAAGGTGCCGGTGAAAAGGAATCTGTCGTACAGACATGGAAGGTCGGGCCTGCTGACAGCCCCGCTGTGGTGACCCAGGTTTCGTCCGGCTTTAGCCGAGTGAGTGGAAATGCCTCGGCGCCGCAGGCGAGCCGCATGAGCATGGCAGCATAACAAAATCTAGGCACAAACAAGGAGGGTTTTTCATGAATCTCATTCCCGTGGTAGTAGAACAAACGAGCTATGGAGAGCGATCCTATGATATTTACTCTCGATTGCTCAAGGACCGCATCATTTTTCTGGGCAGTGCCATAGACGACCAGGTCGCGAATGCGGTTGTTGCTCAATTGTTGTTCCTGGCGGCAGAAGATCCGAAAAAGGACATCCACCTCTACATCAACTCGCCGGGAGGCTCTGTCACCGCTGGAATGGCGATCATCGACACGATGAAATTCGTTGCGCCGGATGTATCCACGATCTGCACGGGCATGGCAGCTTCGATGGGAGCCATGCTGCTGGTAGCTGGAGCGCCGGGCAAGCGATATGCCCTGCCCAATGCCGAGGTCATGCTTCACCAGCCTTGGGGCGGAAGCCAAGGACAGGCGAGCGACATCAAGATTGCAGCGGATCGAATCATGAGACATCGCAACATGCTGTATACGATCATCTCCGAGCGCACAGGCAAGTCTGTAGAGCAAATTGAAAAAGATGCAGACCGTGATTATTTCCTCACTGCTGCAGAAGCACTCGACTATGGGCTGATTGACAAGGTAATTGAGAAGCTGTAAAGACGGGGGAGGGACCGGGATGAAAATCCTATTGCTCGGGGGAACGCGGTTTATTGGGCCGCATGCAGTAAGGCGGTTGGCTGAAGGAGGGCACGAGATCGCAATCTTTAACCGGGGGCTTACACCCGGTGCTGTCTCTCTTCCAAAAGGAATCGTCTCCATTACGGGAGATCGTGTGAAGCTTGGCGAGTATCGGGAGGCTTTTTGCTCATTTGCCCCGGATGTTGTCATTGATTTGTTTCCTTATACGGAAGCCGACGCTCACCTGTTGATGGAAACGTTTCAGAATATTGCAGGCCGTGTGGTAGCAATCAGTAGCGTCGACGTGTATCGAGCTTTTGGACGATTAAATGGAATCGAAACAGGCCCGATTGAGGAAGGACCGCTTACCGAAGAATCACCGCTATGTGAAAAGCGTTACCCATTCCGCGGCATTCGCGAGGAACGCGGTGACTACGACAAGGTATTGGTTGAACAAATCGTAATGGGCCATGAGAGCTTGCCGGGTACGATCGTTCGTCTGCCGATGGTATATGGTCCAGGCGATTATCAGCACCGCCCCTATCCCTACCTTCAGCAGATGCGTGACGGCAGACAGACAATCCTATTGGAAGAGGGCTTCGCTTCGTGGCGCTGGGCTCGCGGCTACGTAGAGGACATGGTTGAAGCAATCTGCTTGGCAGCCACCGACGAACGGGCAAAGGGTCAAATCTACCATGTCGGTGAAATTGATTGCTTGTCCATGCAGGAGTGGATTGAGCGAATCGGAACAGTCATGGGCTGGCAGGGGAAAGTGGTTAGCGTATCTGCAACTGATCTACCTGCACATTTGGTTCCAAAGCTGGAATCCCGCCAGCACATTCAGTTGGATACGGGGAAAATCAGGCGAGAGCTGGGCTATAAAGAAAGATTTTCAGCTGTAGAGGCAATGCGACGTACGATTGAATGGGAATTGGCGAATCCTCCTGAAGATGTGTTGCAGCTGGTCAATTATACAGAAGAGGATGAAATCATAGCAAAGCTAGGCATGGGTTAAAGTTTGGAAAAGTCCAGCCCGTAACAAAGGCCGCAAGCAGCGTTCTCAAAAAGCTGCTTGCGGTTTTTTAGATTACCCCAATCGCCATAAAGAAAGCCGTCGATACACTAGAAAAATCAACACATTGCCAACCGCAGCGGTTAAAAAAACAATCCATGGACCTAGCCAAAGCGTCATCCATCCGGACCCGTAGATAGAGAACACGATCCCCAGCTTGAAAATAGATCCTGTGATCCCGCTAATTCGACCAATCATATGGGCAGGCGTAGTCTCCTGGCGAAACGTCCAGATGCAAATATTTTCGATCGTACTGATGAAGCCTGTGAGAAATAAAGACAAGCAAAGCACCCACGCACTCTGGGCAAAGACCATAAGAAAATAGGATACGCCGAGCAAAAGAATCGTCATGCCCATGATTTTACCGATAGGATAACGTCGGCGTAGCCGGGCAACTACGGAACTGCCGAGCAAACCACCCACTCCGGCGATCGAGAGCAAGAGACCTAGCTGGGAGTTGTCCAGCTTCAGATGGTCCTTGGCAAAAAAGATGATCATTGCATCGTACATGCCGGAAGTAGCATTGAGAAAAATCACGAGCAAGGTAATCAGCCAAAGAGGACGATTACCGAGCAGCTCTCTCCAGCCAGCCTTGAATTCCAGCCAAAAGCCGCCTTTCGCTTGGACGGATGCATCTGTTCGTTCCAAGAGGGAAATAGCGATCAACGCTAGTAAATAAGCAATCCCCGTGAGTAAAAGGCCAGAGTGCAGGCTGGACAAAAGAAGGATAAACCCAGTGATTGCAGGCCCCATGATTTCGATGAAGGTGCTCATAAAGGAAAAGCGAGCATTGGCTGAGGTCAGCAAGGGGGTAGGGACCACTTGTTTAATCATACTGACACGCGCATTGTTGAATCCGTAGTTAAAGGCCATAAGCAAGAATCCTGCCAGGTAATAATGTAGGACCTGGGCATGACCAGTTTCTGTCAGTCCATATAGCAGAAACAAAAGCATCATCTGACCAAAGACCATCCACTGGGACCAGCGTTTTTTGGAGAAGCGATCGACCCATACGCCGATGAACATCGCCAGCAGTAAATTGGGCAAAAACTCGATGCTTTTCATGGTCGTCATCGTGACAGGGGATTGGGTCATGTCATACAAAATGAGCGGCAAGGCCAATTCATAAACCTTTGCTCCATAAGCAAGGAATGTAGAGGTCAAAAAGAGGATGAGAAAGGGTCGGTTACGCCAGACAGAGGTGTTTTCAGGCGTTTCAGGATGAGATGCAGGGGACATTCAGCAGGGAGATCTGGAAAAAGCGATGCAAGTGCTGAATGACTCAGCAATTCCGCCGAGGGCAAGAGAACGGTTTTTTGATTGGCTCTCCGGACAATTCGGTTTTCGCACAGAAGAAGACGAAGAACGTACTCTCGAAACATTGCGAATGTCTTTCTATCGAACGATACCAGCACTTGACCCTGCTTTCGTAGGAAGACGTACAGAATCGCACATGGTCAAACAAATTTTTGATACCTTAATACGTTATGATGAGGAGAAAGATACCTTTTTGCCCCATCTGGCCCATCACTGGGAATCCAATGAGACAGGGTCAGAATGGACCTTTTATTTGCGAAAAGGGGTGCTGTTTCATCACGGTCGCGAGCTAACTGCGCACGATGTTGTGTGGACGCTTGAACGGATTGCTGATCCAAAAACAGGATCGCCTTATCACTGGATGCTGCAAGATGTCGAGAGGATCACGGCTCTCCGAGAGACGACTGTAAAAATCGAACTCAGACGCCCAAATCACCTGCTGCTCTCTTTTTTGGCATCGGATCGGATGTCGATTGTTCCAGGAGAAGTCGTAGCGCAAAAAGGGGCAGCGTTTAGTCGGATGCCGGTAGGGAGCGGTCCTTTTCGTCTCGTAACAAATGATGAGCAGATGTTTATTTTAGAGGCGACTCCTAACTACTTTCTAGGCAGAGCCCATTTAGATCGGGTGGAAATTTGGGTTGTGCCGCAAAAAGATCTGCGGGAAGATTTTTTCTCGAAGGAGGGAGAGGTGCACTTTCAGACGTTTTGGAAAACACAGGCTCCGCCAGACAAGTGGCAGGAACTGGAGCGATTGGAAAGGGGCTCTGCGTATTTGGCATTTAATCTGAATCGGACTGGGCCGCAGCAGCACAAGGCTTTTCGGCAAGCGATGGACCGCTTCTTGGATCGGGAGAAAATGATTGCGGATCTAGGCGGGAATCGGTATGTGCCCGCAAGCGGTTTTTTGCCCGATGAGAAAGACGCAGCCGTAGATTTCGCAGAGGTGAGCCGACCAAAGGCACAGGATGGATTGGAGAAAAGCGCGTACCAGGGGGAACGGTTAAAGCTGTTTACGTATGAAGGGGCAGGAAATGAGAACAACGTGGAGTGGCTGCGGCGTCATTTTGCCGAATACGGACTGCTCCTCGAAGTGACCGTGGTGCCGATCGAGGAACTGAAAAAACCAGAAATCCTGCTGCAGTCACATATGGTTCTCTCCGGAGAAGTATTCGATGAACAGTGGGTTCTGGGCCTCATGGAGCTGTATAAGTCTGACGCGAGTTTTTTGCGGATGACGTGGAGCCCTGCTTTTCGGGAGCGCATTGATCAGGAGCTGGATTTGGTGATGCTTGAGCAGGATGGCGAGTGTCAGCGAAAGCGATTGCGCGAGGTGGAAAAATTGCTTCGGGAGCAGCATGCTTTGCTGTTTTTATTCCATTCCCAGCAGCAATCAGCCTATCACTCTGCCTTGGAAGGTGTGTCGCTCAACGCGCTCGGTCTAGTGGAATACAAAAATATTTGGTTCAAGCATTGAAAAATAGGATGGCAGAGTCTGTTTCCTACCAGTCATTTGCGCTACGATAGTAGTTCAGCTTCAAGAGACGGAGGGAAGAGGATGCAAATATTTCGCTTTGACCAACAAGCAGGCAGAGAGATTGACCGCTATGATTCAGTCAATGCCGTGATCGCTCGCATCATGCGCACGCCTGGTTCCGTACAAATAGGGTGCATTCATTTGAGGGCAGCGGGGGTAGTTGGCTATCATCCGGCTGTGTGCCCGCAGCTGTTTCTCGTTGTGAGCGGCGAAGGCTGGGTTTGCGGTGAGGATCGAAAGCCCATGCGTGTTGCGCCCGGTCAGGCAGCCTTTTGGACAACGGGGGAAGGTCATGAATCTGGCAGTGAAACGGGGATGACCGCTCTCGTGATCGAAGGAGAGGGACTCGACCCGGCAAGCTTTATGCCGCTATTGGAATTGTAACTGCTGTGGTATGTATGGTATTTCTTTGCCATTCCACCAACCGTGCACAAACGCTAAAGACAATCAAAGAAAGTCGGTGTGAAAGGCAAATGACGTGGAAAACACATCTGGTGTTGGGTGCAATCGCCGGCTATTATGCGTACCCCTCGTGGAAAGGGAGCGTGATTGGCGCTACGATGGCATTGCTGCCTGACGTGGATCAAGCCAGAAGCAAGCTCGGGAATATGATTAGACCTGTGTCGAGGGCTTTGCAAAAAGGACTTGGGCACAGGACATTGACACATTCGTGGGTCATATTATTAGTCCCTGCTCTATTATTTGGAGATTCACCTGCAGCATTGGCTGCGTTGTGGGGAATTTTGTCCCATTTGATCAGTGATATGCTGGTGGGGCGCATTCAGTTTTTTTGGCCGATCCGCATGGGCTGGATTGGAATCCCTCTTACCAAGACGATGTATCGTACCGTTGATCGAGTCGTATTTTTTTTGGCGATCGGATATATCGTCTACGCAGGCTATCAGTAAAATAACCGTAAAAAAAGAGCCCCGTCTAGTCAGACAGGGCTCTCCGCTATTCACGAACGATTATGGAGTCATGAATTGCTCAACCAGTTCAGCATTTTCAGCCATGAATTTCTGCACAGCTACTCCTGCTTCTTGCTGGATACCCATCATTTGCTCATCGGTGATGGTTGCCAGATTGATGGCATTATCTGCCGTCATAGCTGGAATCTCCAGTGCTTTTCCGAATTCCTGCTTGGCCTTCAGCTTCACACTCAAACCTTTTGGCATATCAGGGGTCGGATTATCGAAGTTGAGCTTGATGCTGCCTTCCGAATCACGACCATTGTCGGTTGCTGTTTCGGACAGGGTCACGTTACCGGACAACGAAACCGGTTGTGATGCATACTCGTCTTCAAACGCGAGTTTAAAGTCGTAAACCCCGGTTTCTTTCTTGTCTTGCTTGGTTGCCTCAAACGTGGTGGTGAAGTCGAGAACAGGATTTTGTTTTTCTTTCAGCAGAAGGCCGAATTTACCAGATGTTTTCCCGTTTTGCTCGGCTGCTTTGTAGGTGTAGGTTATTTCTTCATTCTTCGCATCCTCTGGATTGTGGAGGGAATAGCGATAGTACGTATCTGCCCCTTTTTGATAAGCGACACTGTTCCAGAAAAGCTGCTCTTCTTTGTTTTCTTTACCTGTGAACATCAGCTTGCGGGACAGGATTTGGTGATCGCCGTCCACCAGCATGACCATTTTGATCTGTTCCTTACTGTTTGTGTCAGATATTTTAATATCAGTCAGCAGGTCGTCAAAGCCTTTGTCGTAGTTTTTCTTGAACTCTTCTTTGGAAATTTCCTCAACAGGATATCCGCTGTCGTTCATTAATGTCGCTACGTTGTGGTAACGGGTATAGATCAGATCAAAGAGCTTTTGGTCGGCTTTTGCCTTTTCCGCGATTTGCGTCGCGAGGGCTTTTGCTTCTTCCTCATTAAATGTAACGGTAATTTCCCGTGCACTGGCTTGGAAGCCTTCTTCCGAGAAGGTAGCGTCTTTGTTTATGGTTACTTGGCTGTCTTTGAGACTTCCTGCATACAGCAGCGCATAAGGTGTCAGCACGCTTTTAACTTCGTCTTGCTTGAAGGAAACAGCCTCGTACATATCGCGATACGTGAGGAAGCGCTTCGGCAATTCTTCGCCCAGTTTTTCTTTCACGGCATCACGGTCTTTCAGGTCAACATAACCATACTTGGAATAAAACTCTGGCAGGCGGAAGCCCATCAGCGTATCGTTTAAGAAATACTCGATAGTTGCCAGCTTCTTGTCCTTGAGATGTACTTCAATATTCCCTGCTTGTTGGTTCTTTTGTTCGTCGATGTTGCTTTGCATGACGATTTTTGCGTTTTTGAGCAGATCGAGAACTTTTTGTGCTTGTGGATCTGGGATCGTCGCATCTAAAGTAATTTCGCTCAGCTCAGTGGTAGAGTGAACGGGTTTTTCCAGATAAGGTTTCATGTACGCTTCGTATTCTCCATAAGCCTTTGAGACGTCAGCAGACAGCTTCATCATGCTCTGTGCCTCCGATTGCAGGTAAATGGATTTTGCGCTTTTAAACAGATCCAGCTTAGCGTAGGCGGTCCCGAGTCCACCCAGCACAACGACAGCTGCCGCACCGGCGATCAGCATCGTTTTTTTAAGGCTTTTACGTGGCGGGTTCACGTTTGTAGTGGTTTCCATGTTTTCCTCCCCTTTATGCTCTCTCTCTTTTTGAGTACGCTTCGTAAAGGTTTTTCGCACTCGATTTCGTATTGTACCATATGGCAGGGGGCCTTGAAGTATTTCCAGTAAATAATTTCAAAAAAGAGGAAGAAAGACCCAATTTAAAGAGAAAGGGGGAACTTTCGTGGACTTTCGTGTGCTACAAACATTTATGATGGCGGCTGCGACGGAAAATTTCCATCAGACAGCAGAAGCATTGTTTATTGCTCAACCAACTGTTAGTCAGCATATTCGACAACTGGAAAAAGAATTGGGCATTGATTTGTTTGAGCGAGTAGGCAAGCGCGTGCGTTTGACAGCTGCGGGCAAACGCTACTTGCCACATGCAAAAGGTTTACTGGAAAAATGGCATCACGGAATAGAGGATTTACAGGCATGGAGACAAGGGTATCGGGAAAAGCTTCAGCTGGCAGTCTCTCCAATCATTGCCCGTGCCCGATTTTCACATTTGCTGCATCGTTATACGAAGCAGTATCCCGACGTAGATATTTCCATCAAGATTGTGGACTCGATAGACATCGGACCGCTGGTTCAGAGTGGACAGGCAGATCTGGGGTTAACCAGGATTGTGCCGGGGGAGTTCCAGCTTAGTACTTATTTGCTGTACGAAGATCCGATAGTATTTGCAGTTCCGCATAGCGGAGGGGATATGGAAGCACCGCTGCCTGATTGGGAGATCGAGGTGCAGTCCAACCGGCTTTTGACTCATAACCATCCAGGGTATTGGGACGAGCTGCTGCTGCTTTTGCGCCAAAGGGGGCTGTCCCTGCGGACGATGGCTGTTTCACAGGTGGACATTACGAAACGCTTCATTGAGGATGGGCTTGGCGTCTCTTTTTTGCCTCGCTCGGCTGTAGTTCGGGAGTTGTTTGAAAATCGCTTTATTGAATTGCCGACTCCCGGTCTGGTTTTGCCTAATGTGGCCTCCTATTTACTCGTACCCAAGGGCGGGGTGAGTGATCCTGCGCAGCGCTTTGTGGAGGTCTTGCAAGCATTGTATCCACCGATGCCGAGAATTGATTATAAATCATAATCTTTAACACCGATTTCTTCTATTTCCCTTTGTAATTCCGAATTAATATACTAAAAGGAAAAGAGACGGAAAAAGGAGTGGCGATCATGACGAAACAACATACGTTAGCAATTGGCCTAGATGGCATCGCCGTAGCAGAAACAGATCTCAGCCTGGTAGACGGCATCAACGGACTATTGGTATATCGGGGGCATTGGGCACGCGATCTGGCCATTCATCACACATTTGAAGAAGTAGCGCACCTGCTCTGGTTTGGACATTTGCCCAACGAGCAGGAACTAACTGAATTAAAGGACAAGCTGAAGGCAAACCGGGAGCTGCCGGAGCATGTAAAAGGTATCCTCAAGCTGATCCCCGCAGATGTAGATATGATGAGTGTACTGCGCACGGGTGTTTCTGCGCTGGGTAGCTCTGCACACGGCTGGCCGCCATCGATTGACGAGGTCATCTCCCTGGCTGCAAAAATGCCGACGATTGTTGCTTACCGCTTTGCTTGTCTGGAAGGGCGTGAACCGCTGGCACCAAATGCCGAGCTGGATCATACCGCCAACTATTTGTATATGCTAAAAGGGGAAAAGCCAAATCCCGCGCACGTCCGCGCACTGGATGCCTACCTGATTTTGACGCAGGAGCATGGCATGAATGCATCGACTTTTGCAGGACGAGTCGTTATTTCTACAGAATCTGATCTGATTTCCGCTATTGCTGCTGCAATCGGTACGCTGAAGGGCCCACTCCACGGTGGAGCGCCATCCGAAGTAACTGAGATGATTGAAGCGATCGGCACGAAGGAAAATGCAGAGCCGTGGCTGCGAAGCAAGCTGGAGAATGGCGGACGTCTGATGGGCTTTGGACACCGCGTCTACAAGACGATCGATCCGCGCGCCACTGCATTGCGTGTTGTAGCATCCGAGCTGTCTGCAAACGATCCGTGGTTCGATCTGGCGACACATGTAGAGAAAGTAGGACTTAGGCTGCTGGATGAATACAAGCCAGGCCGCAAGCTGAATACAAATGTCGAGTTCTTCGCGGCAGCGGTCATGCGTGCGGTAGGCCTCGAAGAAAACCTGTTCACACCGACTTTTGCAGTGAGCCGGGTCGTTGGCTGGAGCGCACACATACTGGAGCAAGCAGCCAAAAATCGAATCATCCGTCCGCAATCGAATTACGTCGGCACCATGCCGGAATAATATAGGTGAGGCATCGTACAAAAGCTGTCCGTCGCTCTGGATGGCTTTTTGTTTTGCTCAAAAGTGCAGCATGGCATTGCAGACTGAGCTAACTTTTGGCATGATGGTGAAAAAAAGTAAGGAGTGGAATAAATGGCTTTGTTGTCTACCCCTTTTCAGTGCAAAGGACTTACCTTGAAAAACCGTGTGGTCATGCCGCCTATGTGCCAATACTCGGTGGATGCGCATGATGGTACGCCAACGGATTGGCACTTTGTTCACTATGTTTCCCGTGCCGTGGGTGGAACGGGACTGATCATTGTGGAAATGACCGATGTCGAGCCAGATGGACGCATTTCCAACGGGGATTTGGGATTGTGGGAAGACGAGCAAATTCCTGCTTATGCCCGCATTGTCTCCGAAGTACATAAGTATGGCGCGAAAATCGGTATTCAAATCGCTCATGCCGGACGCAAAGCCGAAGACGCAGAGGTACCTGTATCTTCGTCTGCGATTGCTTTCCCCGGTGCCCGTTACAAAACGCCGCGCGCATTGACGACAGAAGAGGCGGGGCAAATGGTAGTCAAGTTTGCTGAGTCTGCGCGACGTGCTGTGGAAGCAGGCATGGATACGATTGAAATTCATGGCGCACACGGATACTTGATCCATCAATTCCACTCCCCGCTAACGAACCAGCGCGACGATGCATACGGACAAGATAAGGCGTTGTTTGGGGTAGAAGTCATCGAGGCGGTCAAAAAGGTCATTCCAGCAGATATGCCGCTGATCATGCGTGTATCTGCTGTGGAGTATGTGGACGGAGGCTATGGCCTTGCGTACAGCACAGAGCTGTGCCGCCGATACAAGGAAGCGGGCGTCGATATTTTCCATCTGTCCAGCGGCGGGGAAGGCCCGATAGGTTCGGCAGGACGTCCGGGAATTCACCCTGGCTATCAAGTGCCGCTTGCTCGCGCGATTAAGCAGGCGTTGGATGTTCCAGTGATTGCAGTCGGAAACCTCGATGATCCGAAGCTGGCAGAGGCGTCAATTGGAAATGGTGATACGGATCTGGTTGCAGTAGGACGAGGAATGCTGCGCGATCCTTATTGGGCCCTGCATGCGATTCGAGAGCTGTCGGCTGATGAGCTTAAGCCGCCGAAGCAGTATTCAAGAGCATTTTAACCTGGGGAAACCGCAGGGGAAGTCATTTTGCACGACAATTAGTAAATAGCAAGAGGGGCGCTTTTTTGAGTCTGTCCGGGACTTAAGAAGTGCCCATTTTTGTTGACTTTTTAAGTCTGTGGCTTTTACTTGCTTGACACTTTGTGGAAGAGTTCATAAAATAAATGCCAGTCAGTACTGACAATCATTTTGGGAATGAGGATAAGAATGAGCAGGAATGTTCTGAGCAGCAGTGAGAGACTGATGCTAGCAGCGATCGATCTAATCGCGGAAAAAGGCTACAACGGTGTTTCCACCCAAGAAATTGCCACGGCGGCAGGATTGAGTGAAAAGACGCTGTTTCGCCAGTTTGGCAGCAAGCGAAATCTGCTGGAGAGCGCATTTGACCGTTTTCATTACGCGGAAGAGATGACAAAGCTTTTTGCGGAAAAGCTGGTGTGGGATTTACGCGAAGACTTGCTTTTGATCAGCCGGACGTATCATGAGATGATGAATCGGAACCGGAAAATGATCTGGATCAGCATCAAGGAAGAGGGTCATTTGCCTGGATTCCGCGAGCGAACGCAAAAGCATCCGCGACAGCTATTGACGGTTTTGACCCATTACTTCACAGAGATGTCCGAGAAAGGCAAAATGGTTCGGACGAATCCAGAGATTCAAGCGATCTCTTTCATGATGATGCATTTCGGCGCATTCATGAACAATTTGGATGCGGAGGGCAACTTTTCAAGCGTATCACTGGATGCATTTATTTCAGAGAGCGTAGAGATTTTCGCTAGGGCTTTGACTCCCTAGTTTTTTTGCAGCAAGAATGTCAGTCAGTACTGACGGTCAATTAACATGTGAAAGAAAGGTGGAGATAGAAAATGGAAACGGAAAAATCGGAACGAAACAAGACGATCCTCATTCGGATTTTGATGCTTACCCTGACGATTTCTTCGATGAGTGCTTTGATGTTCAACATCGTACTCCCTGAAATCAGCAAAGAATTTGACTTGACCATTTCGAGTGTGAGCTGGCTTTCTACGGCGTATGGCTTGATTTACGCGATAGGGACTGTGACGTATGGCAAGCTCGCAGACAGCTACAAGCTCAAAAATTTGCTGACGTTCGGCCTGCTCGTTTTTGCTGTCGGTTCCTTCCTCGGTCTTGCTTCCCAAAGCTTTTCTATGGCCCTCATCGGAAGGTGCTTGCAGGCAGTAGGGGCCTCGGCCATACCTGCTACAGCGATGCTTATTCCCGTACGCTATTTTCCGCCGGAGCACAGGGGGGCTGTATTGGGAATGACAGCAGTAGGGCTCGCGCTTGGCGGTGCCCTCGGCCCTGTTTTGGCTGCACTCATCGTCAGCTTTGCTCATTGGCGCTGGTTATTTTCTGTACCGCTTTTGATCCTCGTTACGCTGCCGTTGTACCGCAAATATTTGGAGGATGAAGAGTCGCTGACCCACCGAAAGTTTGACTGGATGGGAGGAGGTCTGCTCGCGGTCGCTGTAACGTCGCTACTTATGGGAGTGACCAATGGGTCCTGGTGGTTTGTGCTTGGCAGCTTGCTCGCGCTGTCATTATTTATCGTGCGGATACGTATGGTTTCCGAGCCGTTCGTCCAGCCGAAGATTTTTGCAAACAAAAGATACACTCTCGGGCTTGCCATGGCGGTTCTCGTAAACGGTATCGGGGTCTCACTCTACTTCCTCAGTCCGTTGCTCCTGTCTTCCGTACAGCAGCTATCGACCCATTGGATCGGCTTCGTCATGGTTCCGGCGGCTATTGCTTCTGCGATTCTCGGGCGGATGGGTGGACGGCTCGCAGACTTGAAAGGAAATACGTATCTGTTTTTTGTGGCATCCGGTTTATTGTTGACCTGCTTTGGCTTGCTTTCCACGTTCACAGGCATATCTGTTGTCGGAATTGCCATCTTTCTCATATTCGGAAATGTAGGGCAGTCGTTCATGCAAATCACAATGGCCAATTCGATTTCCAGAACGTTATCCAAGGAACAGGCAGGCGTGGGCATGGGTATTTTTTCAATGCTGAATTTCATCTCCATGGGGATTGCGTCCGCGATTTACAGCAAGGTCATTGATCTCGGCGCCACAACCCACTGGAATCCCGTGAATCCATACCCCGCCGGCCTCATTTACAGCAATATTTACTTAGTTCTCACTTTTTTGCATGCAGGCATTATCCTGTTTTACTATTTTCAGTTCGGCAAATCCAGAGGAGTGAGCCTTCAGGCGAACGTCTGAGCTCTTCATCGCCACCATTTGGCTTGCGGCAGCAGCACGACTTCGATGTCGGGGAAGTGCTGCTCAAGCCAGCGCTTCATCTGCGTTTTCATCACCAAATACTCAGAGGCAGCATGGGAGACGCCGATCAACGAGAGCGATGTTGCGGGCACATACTCCATCATTTGCGCGTAGCGCTGCTTGCCATACGGATTGTCGATGTGACAATGAATTTCCCCCGTGATGTACGCCTGCGCCCCCAGCGCTTCCGCTTCTTGCATGTCCTTCACTACATCCCCGCACCCCGGAACGATTGCGATGGTCTGAATCTGCTCCCTCCGCTTGCCCCCGAAATCTACGTAAGGAATATCAAACAGGAGGCGCAGCTGAAAGCACAGTGAATCCGTATCCGTTTCCTTAATCCTGCAGATGTGGCCCACGTGGCCATTTCCATAAGGGATAAAGGGACGAATCATTTCCGCCCCCAACGCTTCGATCATGGCCCCGCCCGTGCCGATCGGGAGGCTGGTGTCCATCGGCAGGTGACAAGTAAAGACGGACAGCTCTTTGTCTTTCATTGCCTCCAAATGCTCCGAACGAATCGGGACGAACCCTCTGCCCCAGTTTCCGCGCGGATCGCCGCATTCCATCAGCAATGGATGATGCATGAAGAGCAGGTCTCCGGGACGCGACTGGGCAATGAAACACTCCAGAACATCGTCAGAGGGAAAAACCGCGAGAAAGACCGTATTGACTTCTTCGCGTCCTGCCAGCATGAAGCCATTAAACTTTTGAACGAAATCCGCTTCGAAAAAAGAGCGCCAAGGAAAACCGAGCGGCTCGTAAACCATCGGGATAAAGCGGGAAAAGGCCGGGTCAGCATCCCACTCATCCATGCGAAAAAGCTTCTGCAGCTCATGTCCGATTCGAATACGCGATTCCATATTCCCCACCTCCTGCATACACCTTCTAATACATCACCATGTTCCCTGTTTCCTTCCCATGCTTTTCCGCTTTCTTCAGCAAGAGCACGTGGTTGTGAATGGGGACAGCTATGTTTCCATTTCGGGCGACGCAAAGCGCAGTGTCTGGACGGCTTTTTTCATTGCATCCAGTTCAGTATCACGAAGCGACTTCTCCTGGTAGCGATACTGCTCGTAGAAGCCCGTAATTTGGGTAGCCAGTTCCAATCTTACGGGATCAAGTGAAGGGTGTTTCTTTATTCTTTGCAAAAACTCCTGACTGGTCTCATGAGGTTGAATACTCAGCTCTGCACTCGCCATTTCCTGCAGGAACTGATAGTAGGCGTAGCGGACGGGATCGTCTGCTGGCCCCACTGGCTTTTTAAACCATTGGGAAACATCCCACTGCGCAGCGTCTGGATCAGAGGTCGAGTCGAGGGATGTATACACCGCAGGGCTGGCGCTGGCGACGTCTTTTTCCGGGCTGTGTCTTGCCTGATAGCGGCGCTTCCACATATATCTGCCGAGTATGGTCAAAAAGACGAGGATGACGAGCCCGATCAGGAAAGGCTCCAGCATGGAAAAGAGCGGCTCATAGGCATCGACTTGCTGAGGGGGCATCTCTTCCCCTTGTCCCTGATTGTTCAGCAAATTATTCACCCGCTGGTCTTTTCCCATTTTCTCGGACAGGCTCTCGATCCATTCCGTCAATGCTCGGAGCGCAGGCTCCATGAGGAAATAAAGTCCGGCGCCGAGTGGTCCTTTTAGCCACGTCCAGAGCAAGTGCAACAAACCGAGCAGGGCAGAACCAAGGACGAGATAGCCTGCGCTCAACAGAAGGCGTGTACCGAGCACTTGACCACCAAGTATGATGCCAAGACGTACAGGCACCCGTATGGAGAGAGCCTCCTCACGCAGTACATACGCCCCTAAGGCGATCAAGAGATAGCTGCCGAGGACAAGTACCAGTATCCCATAATACACGTTTGGATCAAACGTATCAGGATGGGCGATAGAACCGTACAGTCCAGCTACTGCCAGCTGCATCACGCACACCATCAGGGCAAGGACAAAGCGGCGCTGCAAGCTGGCATGCCCAATCCCTTCGGAGGAGACGGAATGGATTCTCCAATAAAAGACCCCTGCCAGTATCAAAGCAATCATCCAGGAGTCATAGGTGACAAAGGTAAGAAGTCCGACTCCTGCGACCAGCGGGTAGAGCAGCAGATGCAATAGTAGGCTGCGTCCGCCGCCATGGTAGAGCCAACTGCCGGCAATCAACAAAAGGGATGCAATCGCACAAAAAACGAGCAGTTGACCAAGTCCGGCTGACATCCAGCCAAGCATCATCAAGGCACCGCCAACCAAGAGGGTCTCCAACCAAAAAGCGAGAGTCCAGCGACTTATTATGGAGAGCGTCATCGTGACATCACTCTCCTTTGGTTCGAGTGTCGCGCATTTTCGAAGCGGCGCAGCAACGCATGCTCCTCGGATACGTCCAAAACGGCAACTTTATGCCCTCGCCGAAGCAATCGCTCAATGGCGGCTTGTGTCTCTTCATCCAGTCGCGATGTGACAAGCAGAATGGCTTCTCTGGACGGACTGTCTTCCAGGCGTCGCAAAAGGAGAGTGAGTGAAGTCGTGACATAGTGGTGCATCTGAGCCAGTTGGGTCATCACATGCAGATGATGGGTTTTGCCACTGCCCGCTGGTAAATGATAAAGCTCACGTCCCCGTTGCTTCACGGTAAGAAACAGCTCGTACCCGAATGATTTTCTTCTGCACAGAACAGAAAGGGCAGCGAGAGCGGAGATGGTTCTCTCATTCACGATGTCATTATGTCGTTGCAATAGCGGCTCATAGGAAGGCAAGATATGACCCACGATTCGCCAATTGGGCTGAGCTGTGTGTTCGAACAGACGGGTCTCCAGAGAGCCGGTTTTGGCGGTTGCCTTCCAATGTATATGTTTCATGCGGTCACCTGGCATATAGGGGCGCACGCCGCGTTGAAAAGTAACATCCTCCTGCTGTCGCTGGCGGGAAAGTCTGCCTCCGTCTGGTTCTGTTTCGTCGAGGACAAAAGGCGGCAGAGGCAGCGGCAGCGGATAGACAAGAAGGGAAAAAGAGAGAGAAAGCGGCAGGGCGCTAAGCTCATCCCCGAATAACGGCAGTGACTCGGATTGTACCTCTGTCAGCCAAACCGTGCCGCGTTTGTGAGGGACTAGGGTCAAATTCCGCGCGGCGCTCTGTCGCATGGGCAGATCGAAGCGGAGTCGAACGATCGTCCGCTGATTGCTGATCCTCACCTCATCTGCGCCTTCTACGGATACATGCTCAGGCAGGGAAAATCGTATCCAGGTAGCGGGAAGCGGCAACCAGGAATAATTGCGCAGACGGATCGTGACATGGACGGGCGTTCCCGGCATGACCCGGCTATGATCATAAGACCACTCCAGCTTCACCCATTTGGCCATGGACGATATCCACCAGCTTTGCATGGCAGGCATGAAAAAGAAGAAGCCGCCGAATAGCCAGAGAAACGAGCTTCCCGAAAACAGGGCGAAGAGCAGCAGGAGAAAACCGATCACATGAAAGGTTTGCTTGGTGTTCATTTCGCTACACGCTTTCTTCGACCGGCGTTGGCACACTCGTTACGATTTGCTCGACCACTTCCGACTCCGTTACATGCAGCTCAGCTTCCATAGACAGTCGGATGCGGTGCGTAGCGAGGCTTGGGAACACCGCTTTCACATCATCAGGCAAGACGTACGTGCGGCCGGATATAAAAGCGAATGCTTGAGCGGAACGCAGGAGGGCGAGCATAGCGCGGGGACTGATGCCCGCCTCTACCGAGCGATGGCTGCGTGTGGCTTCTGTCAGATCGATCACATAATCTTCGACGGCTTGACTGACATGAACCGCAGTCACTTCTTTTTGCAGGGCAGCGATCTCTTGAGCAGTGATGGCTGGCTGAACCTGCTCCAGGGGAGAGTCACTGCGGAATCGCTTCAGGATTTCTTTGGAATCCTCTCGTGTACCATAGCCGAGCGACAGCTTGAACAAGAAGCGGTCCAATTGCGCTTCCGGAAGCGGATACGTGCCTTCAGACTCGATCGGATTTTGTGTCGCAATAACAAGCATGGTTGCAGGGAGCGGCAAGGTGATTCCTTCGATGGTGACCTGACGTTCTTCCATGCACTCCAGCAAGCCGGACTGGGTTCGAGGGGTAGCGCGGTTGATCTCATCAGCGAGCAGGACATCAGCAAAAACAGGTCCTTTGCGCAATTCAAATTCACTCGTACGTTGGTTGAATACATGCAGCCCCACTACGTCAGAGGGTAATAAATCAGCAGTAAACTGCAAGCGATTATAGCTGCCGCCGATTGCCTGGGCCAATGTTTTGGCGAGCACAGTTTTACCCATGCCGGGCAAATCCTCTAGGAGTACGTGACCACGAGCCAGCAAAGCTGTCACCAGCAGGCGGATTTGTTTTTCTTTTCCGACAATAACGCGGTTGACGGCATTCAATAGATGATCCAGGGACGGATGAGTCATGGGAATTCTCCTTTGTAGATGTGATGGATGGGGAATAGCAATCTCCATTCAAACTTTTACGTACCACTTAAAAAACTTCTACTAAAATGGTTTCGTTCCTTCATCAAAAATCCTCCATGAGGATTTTTTTGTAAATTTTTGAAAAAACAAGCCGATTACAGATGCAACCACGATCAGTGCTCCCATTGCCATGAAAAGAGGGCGAATTCCCACCTGATCACCGAGTTGTCCACCGATCCATACCCCAAGAGGCATGGTCGTACGGACGATCAAAAGCCGGACCGAAAAGACACGTCCCATCAGATGAGGAGGTACATAGCGCTGATACAGGCTTGTATTGTGTACATGAAAAAAAGGAGCGACGAGACCGGCAAATACTTCGATCCCGATGGCCAGCCACAAACTGTATGTAAAGCCAAGAGCGATAAACGTAGCCCCTCCCAGCACAAGTGACCCTAGCATGATCATGTGCTGCCCAAATCGTTCGGTGAAGGAGAGTCGCGCAACGACAAGCGAGCCAAGCAAATAGCCTAGCGGATAGCCGGCGAGAAAAATCCCGACATGAAAGGAGGAGCCGTGAAGCTCACCCGCGATAAAAGGAAGATTGAGCACAAGGGTAATCCCTACTGCGAATTGGACGAGGGCTGAAAAGACACTCAGCCACAAGAGAAGCGGTTTTTCATAAAAAACGGCCAGCCCCTCCCGAAACATAGCAAACCACGATTGCGTTACGGCGCGAGTCTCTAGTGAAATGTTTTGGCACATCAACAGGAGTCCGCCGCTTAAGGCATAGCCAGCCGCTACCATAGCGAGTACGGGTACGCCACCAACCGCTGCTACGAGCAGGCCACCCAACGGTGGTCCAGCAATCATCGCGATGCGCAAGGCGCTATCCAAATAGGCGTTGGCCTGCACGAGATGCTCCCCTTTGACGAGGGAGGGCAAAAGTGACTGGCTTGCTGGAACGTAAAGCGGCTGGATCAAGCCGTTGATTAGCGAGGTGAGATACAGCGGCCAGAGCAGACCGGGCTGGATGAGGATCACGAGAAAAGAAAAGCAAAAGACACCGCTTCTCATCCATTGCGAAAAGACCATGATGCGTTTTTTGTCGAATCGGTCCAGATAAGGTCCCGCAACCAATTGCATAGCAAGCGAAGGCAGAAAGTAAAGGAGCCACATCCCGCCCACGGCAGCCTGAGAGCCTGTCGTTTGGTAAATCAACCAGCTATTCGCCAGCGTCCCGAGCGCAGCTCCGAACTCCGAGACGAGCTGACCTAGCAGAATGAAGCGGTAGGAGCGCAGACGCCAAAGGGGCGCGATAGGTTTAACCCTGCTCATCTGATACGCACCCGAGAAATTGCTCCCACAGGATGGGGATTTTGCCCAAAGCGCCACGCTTCAGCCTGTATTTGTTCCCCGCACTGTCTACGAGATGGGCGGAACGCAGCAGCGAGAGGTGGTGATGCACGGTCGATTTTGCACCGCCTAGCACCTCCGTCATTTCCTGCAGGCTCATTTCTCGTTCCGCCAGCATTTTGACCAAGCGCAGCCGGTGCTCGTCACCCAGCACTTTCAACGCTTGCACGAATGATTGGGGAGGACGGTACGGGTCGATTGTGTCATGCATGCTTTCATCTGCTACGGGATAGTAAAAAATCTTGGTCGCCTCTGCATTTGCGTGTATCGTCCAAGGGCGGTAAATGGCATGGGGAATGAGCAGCACACGTGTAATGGTCGGCTCAGGCGGATAGCTGCCATTGGTCGCCCATTCTACGAAAGCTTCTGCTGACAGCTTGTCCTGCATGGCTTTTTTGTGTGCGCAGTCTCGTTCGAGAATACGGATGAGTTCCTCTTCCCGCGGCTTGATGTGTGCGTGATACCAGCCTTCCATCAGGAGCAGCAAATGTTGTCGCAATTCCTCGGGATCAACCGAGGTGATATGAGCGATATAGGCAGGGAAAAAGAGATGGGAGCGGCAAGCACCTTGCAGGAGCAGTGCATCAGCTTCACTTCCGCGGGCTGCCTCTTTACGCGAATTCTGCAGTTCGTCACCCAAAAAGGGAAGGGCCAGATAGCGCAGCTCTTCAGGTGTCAACTGAGCGACAAACGAGAGAAAGGAGGTCAATTCTGCAAAAGGATGCTGATGCAGTAAATGCAAAAGAGTTTTCCAAGTATTATGCTGCTTGGCGTACGCCACTTCCAGAAAAACATCGGGATGAAGCTCGTTCAATAACTGTTGCCAGTAGGTGGCGGGCTGCTCCAGAGTAGGATGGATCTGGTCGTAGGTAGCGGCGGCAATGCCCAGTGCAGCTTCGAATAAAGGGGAATGAAAAATTTCGACATGATAAGTCGTTCGATCACTGCCGATGTTAAGTATGTTCATGGTTTGGATATCCTTTCCAAAGAAATGAGGTAGGTTGATTATATGTTATTCGAATATTACATTCAATGTCTTTCGAATTTGTAAATTCGAAAGACTGCTTACAGAACATGAAGATTAGTCTTAAAATGATAGAACAGGTCGAAAGATCTAGAATAGTCATGTGCATTCGACATTTTTCATATATTGTATTTCTTTGTCAATATAAGGTACGATTAATGTATATATTCTGATTTGTTTTGACAGGAAGGAATGGAGCCCTGCTCTATGATTCGACTGCTGAAAGAAATCCGGCTCGTGATGTATTTCTTCCAATGGGTGTTATTATTGTCCTTTTTCTTTTTTTATTTGGACGCACCTAATTGGAACTATCACTTTTTGACTAGCTTTCTGATCGTGTGCACTCTCTATTTGGTTATTCTTTGCTTTGCATTTCCACGAAGAGCTTGGTTCTTGCTCGGATTGGTAGACATGGCAATTGCCCTGTTTTTTATCGTCCAGACGGGCAAATGGAGCAGTCCGTTTATGCTCTATGTGTACACAACGATGCTCTGGCTCATGGTAGTTTTGCGGCTGGAGCAGGTGCTTTTGATTGTGGTTCTGTTTTTGCTCGCCGCCTCTCTGCTCCCGGAAATCCATACCTTCACCATGATCCTTCCCCAGACAAGACTCAACCAGCTTCGCTTGATTCTCGACATTACCATTTGGGTCACTGTTATTTTTGTTTCTCTCGCGTTACTGAGAATGATGAAAAAGCTGTACAAGAAATGTTTTCATGTCTATATGTTTCTAAGAAAGACTGCATCGGATTCCACCTTTCATCTATGCGCAGCTACAGAGCAGTTGATTCGACGCATGTTCAGAGCTGAGCAGGCATATTTGTGCCTCTACCATGAGCAGGATGCAGAGGGGGATTGGAAAAGAGAGTATTTTCTTGGAACACTGCTTGATGAGGGAGCACAGGAATGGGAACGATTTTCGGTTCATGTGCTGGATGATTACACGGGTCGGGAAGATACGTATGCATGCATGCCGATGCGATTGGACAATGAGGCATGGGGCTGCCTGATCTTTTCGATTCCGCCCAAAAGCTCTATAGACCGGGTCGATCTATTGCTGCTGAAAAGCGTGTCCGCGATTGTTTGTCATCAGGGGAAGCAAAACCGCGCACGCTACGAGCTGGCACAGTCCCTGCACAAGGAGATGCGGAAAAAGCTGGCTCAGGACATGCACGATGGTTTGGCGCAGCAACTGTTCTTTTTGTCAGCGCAACTCTATGGATTAAAGCGGTCGCTCCCCGTAGAAGTGACGGAGAAACTGACAGATCGATTAGAACAGATCGAGGAGCGAATTAAGTGGTGTCATGGTGAAGTTCGGAATACCATTTCCCATTTGCGAGAGTTTCGCGAATCAGAGCAAATAGCGGAGGCAATCGAGCAACTGCTTGGGCGGATGACGGTGGGAACCGATCTGCAAATACGCTTTACCGCAAAAGGGCGCGTGATGGATGAGGAGTTCCCGGTACAAGATGCCATCTATAGGATGGTCGAGGAAGCGACTGCCAATGCAGTGAAGCACGCGCAGGCCAAATGCTTAACCGTCTCGGTAGAAGCATCATCGTTGCAAGTGAAGGTACGGGTGAAGGATGATGGCATCGGCTTTTTGCCGGAAGAAAAGGAAAGCGTAGTGACGTATGGGGTGATGGGGATGAGAGAAAGGATTTTGCAAGTGGGAGGAACCTTTCAGATCCGTTCCAAGCCCGATGAAGGAACAGAGGTCCTGGCAATCATACCGCGAAAAGGAGTGGAGATGTTTGGATAGTGTAAGGCTGCTGTTGGTCGATGATCATCGGATTGTGCGTGAAGGGCTGAAAATGATTCTGGAGAGCTCCCCTCGCTATCTTGTTGTTGATGAGGCGAGCGATGGAGACGAGCTGCTGACAAAAGCGCTTGCACTTGCGCCTGACTTGATTGTCTCTGATTTGAAAATGCCAGGGGCTTCCGTCATTGATAGCTGCAAGGTGTTAAAGGAGCAGTTGCCTGACATCAAAGTCCTGATCCTTACCGCTTTTGACGAAAGTGAGGATGTATTTCGCGCACTGGAATCAAATGTGGACGGCTACATCATGAAAGACACGGTACCAGAGCAAATCTTGAATACGATGGACATGGTCATGATGGGATACTCTTGCTTCCAGTCTAAGATTCAACAAAAAAAGAAAGAAAAATCAGACGTCACCTTTACTGATCGCGAACAGGAAATTTTTCAATTGATCGTCGATAACTTGAGTAATTCAGAAATCGCGCAGCACTTGTACATCTCAGAGGCAACCGTCAAGACACACGTCAGCAGCATTTTGCGTAAAACAGGACAACCGAACCGCTCACAGGCCGTTCTGTACGCACTAAAAAAGGGTCTCGTCAAGGTACCACGTTAACAGAAGCCTGCCCATACGTGGAAAAACGGTGAAGAGGGTTATCAATGAAACTGCGAAAAAGAAACAGAAACCACAGAGGTTACTTGGCGGATGCCATGTTTTACTGGATTTCGATTCTGGTTAGCATGAATGCATTGATGGCTGTAATCTTACACGCCTTGGGCATTGTCATGTCCACTTGGGCAGGGATGGCTGGTTTGATGGTTTGTGCTGCTGTGGGATGGACAGTCTACGTCCTGCACAAGCGCTACTTGCTGCAGGAGACAAATTCGTTTCATGCCTCCGCCTTTCTAGGTGTTTCTCTATTGCTGTTTTTGAGTCTGTACAATCCCCAACAGTTTACAAACATGTGGTTTGTCTTCTTGCTCTTTCCCATTTTTCTCAGCTTTTTTTACGATAAAGTCCTGCTTTTGGTCTGGGGGGCAGTCAGCTATTTGCTGTATGCCTTGTCACTGGGGTTGGAGCATAGCAACGCCCTCAGCTTGGATATTTTTTTTCATCTCACGGTGGCTGGAGCTAGCGCCATTTGTGCTTGGACGTGTTATTGTACCTTGAACAGGCATATGGGGGAATCGAGGCGAGCATCAGAGGAGTACAATCGAGAGTATGCGATCACTCTGCTCAACACACTTGTTCCAATCGTAGAGCGAAAAACGCAGACCAGCAGCAAGGAAATTGAGCAAATGAGCAGATTGATGAAACGGATGCTTCGCGAATTTCCGCAGGAGAAGATAACGGATTGGGAAATCAAACTTCTGTCTTTGCTGCATTATGTGAGTCGGATCAAATGGCCGGACTATGTGTTTGAAACCGATGAAAAGCTGACGATGTTCGAATATCAGGTTATTCAGGAGCATTGCCGTTTCGGTCGAGAGATGTTTGGTGAGGAGCCTGCTTTTGGACGCGTAGTTCGCGCACTGCAAGATCATCACGAGCGGTATGACGGCAGTGGGTATCCAGATAAGCTGAAAGGAAATGACGTTTCCCTTTTGCCTCAAATATTGGGAATTGTAGAGTGCTTCCTGGCGATGACCACGCCGCGTGCCTATCGGGAAACGATCACGTTGGAGGAGGCTTTTGAAGAAATTTGTTCAATGGCTGGTACCGCTTACGATGAAAGGGTAGTACGCGCGTTTGCGACCGCGGTCCAAATCCATTCTCTTACAAAGGTATCCAACTCCTCTTTCAAGGTGGGGTGAATCTCATCCTGATAGCTAGACGGAAATGACCCTGATCCCCGATGTACGAAATGTGCCTATATGGTTAGAGTGGAGTAGTGGAGGGGGAGGTCGATGATGCAAAAACGGTGTAAGCACTGTAAAAAGCATTCATACAGTAGCGGTGATTGGTACCGATGGCTGTGCCCGTACTGTGGCAAAGATATTACGAAGCAAAAAGCCACTCCAGCCAGACTACGGGTTGTCTATGTACGTCCCCTCGTACCTCAACGCTTACAACCATTACATTCACCCGATGAAGATACAGCTTGATAAAAAACTGCCCTCGAGGCAGTTTTTTTATTCCCTCATCCTTCAGTATGAGATGCGGTCATACTAGACGCTAAAAATCTTCCTCCTGTTGAGATGCGGTAGTCCTTCCGGTGGAGGAAGATAAGGAATGGCCAACTACGTACAATGAACAAAAGAGGTGATCGGAGTGGGTATTCTCGTAGTAAAGCGTGTGGGAACGGTATTGCTTGTGTTGTTTATCTTACTCAATCTCTTTCTCTATGCGAGTAGCCGCTGGAACTCCGATGGTATGCCCGGAATTGGAGGTTGGAGGGTGCTTTCTGTTTTGACAGGGAGTATGGCCCCCGCTATTAATACCGGAGACATGGTCATTGTCACCCGATATTCGAACGATGTACCACGAGCAGGAGATGTTGTTACTTACTGGAGGGATGATCAGTTTCATTCCTTGATTACACATCGCGTGATGCAACGGTTGGAAAATGGTTATCTGCAAACAAAGGGCGATGCCAACCTGGAGACGGATGGAGGCTGGACGGATCCGAATCGTTTGGTGGGGAAGGTAGTGTTTACAATACCGTTTGCTGCTTATGTTCAACAATTGATAAAAGAGCCATTGTCAATGTTAGTCATTTTTACGGGTTTTTTCGTGTATATCATCTATTCACAGCGTCGACCAAAAAACAGACCAGATTCGATGCAGACCGATACGATTGAGGGGGAACTGTCATGAAGTGGGAGCAAACGAAAAATTGGCCGTGGAAGCGCATCTTGTTTGGAACGCTTGTCATCAGCTCGATTGCAGCTAGCACAAGCTTTGGGACATACGCTTACTTCACCAGTCAGGTAGGAACGGGTACTACCTTTGCAGTAGGAAGGCTTGAGATTAGCCTAGGGCAAAGCATGGCAGCATTTCAGTCAAAAACGGATCAACCATTTTTGCCAGGAGTACGCGTCGATAAGACGCTCAGTATTGAAAACAAGAGTGATGTACCTGTGAAGTATGCCTTGCTAGCGGAAAAAGAAGCAGGCGACGATATCGTGTACGATCAGTTGGTAACAGAGATCAGAAGAGGCAGCGATGATCAGCTACTCTATCACGGACGGATCAGTACGTTAACGCAGGCAAATGTAGTCATTCCCGACTTGGAAAAGGGAGCGCATGATCAGTTGCTTTTTACCGTATACCTGCCGGAGAGCACAGGAAACGAAGTACAAGAGAAATCGGCTGAAGTCAATTTTGGCTTTCTCGCCACTCAACAAGAAAATGGAGATTACTTTGCGCAAAGTGGTCCAGTCATGACGTTTACACCGAGCGATTTAAGCGGGACGGCCTTGCTTGAGACGATGAAGCTGGCAAATAGAGTGGAAAAAGAGGAATCGGCAAAGCGAGCCGATGGAGATTCAAACAAAGGGATGACCTTTATCCTAGCAGCAGGAAGCTATGAACTGAGCGGTTTGGATTTGCCGAAAAATATTACGTGGAAGGCGGCACCTGGTCAGGAAGGAAAGGTAATCATCCATGCTGACGAGCTGGAGGTTAGGGATGCCTCGTTTGAAGGAATCCGATTCGAGGGGAACGGGACAGGCTTGTTGGTCGGCTCCAATGTCAGCTTCCGAAATTGCATTTTTGACGGTTATGAAGTAGCGATTCAGACCCAGTCAGGCAATCAGAATGACAGTCAAACGGAGGACCAAACGGATAAAGGGAACTTCCTCGAAGGGCTGACGGTAAAAGAAAGCACCTTTGAGGGAGGGAATCAGGGGATTGTGCTCGATCAAACAATCAAGGCCGTGATGGTGGACAACAATAAATTTAGTGGCGTAGAGCACGCGGTTGTTATTGCCAACAACAAAGAGACACAAGTCCAGATTGTCGACAACGATTTTACCAAAGTCAGCAAATACGCCGTGGAAAGCAACGGAGTCCAGGTAGGTGATGGAATTGATGGATTCAAGGAGATTGCGGCAGAAAATGACGAGACGAAGAAGCTTGCTCTCCATCTGCATAAGGCAGACTTGTACCTCGAAAACAACAAGTATGAGAAATGAAGACGGTAAGCGGCCCAGAACACGCCAAAGATCGGGGGGGAGCTGGGCTTCGTTACGGGATCAGGTGATCGGATGCGTCTTTTTGGTTGGAGTCGCTCTCTCCTTGTGGAGCCCTACGAACACATACAGTTGGATGTGGCAGGAGGCCAAAGATTCCGGTCACGAATTTATCGTCGGTCTACTTGACATTTCAAAGAGCAGCTTTGGAAGTGAGTGGCAGGTTGTGCAAGGCGGTAACCGGGTGATTGACTTGTCTCGTATGATTCCGGGCGATTCTCGTCAGATAAGAGCGACACTCTCCAATGGGGCGAGTGATCTGGATTTTTTCTATAAAGTTGTGGCTCGAGTCAAGGATTCCACAAAGCCAGGGGCTGCGCAAAAGCTGGAAGAAGTCTTGCGCATACGTATAGAGGAAGGTAAGGACAAAATCTACGATGGCCTAGTGCGCGAGCTGCATCAGGAGCAGCCGGGTCTTGTTCATGTCAACGGGACTGACAACGTTTTCCATGAGGAGGAGACAGATAAAGTGTTTTGGATCACGGTATATCTCCCTGAGGAAGGCGTCGATCACACCTTTCAGTCCCTCGGTGGGGAGCTAGAGCTGCGCTTTTTAGCGAAGCAAGCGACGGAGGATGCGATCTATGCGGAGTAAGGGGGGATGGACTTGAAAAGACTGGCGATCGGATTGATAGCGGTCACCCTTGGGCTGAATATCGTTCCTTTGAATGGAACACTCTCTTTTCTAACAAGTGAAAAAAAACAGGTATCTGCTGTTTCTACTGGTACGAATGAAGATGTCTTTGTAACGGAGACGGAACAGATTGTTTTGAAAACAAAGGTAGCTAAACGAGTAAAGGTGAAGCGTACCAAAAACGCTGATGGAAGTTCTTCCGAGACGACGGAGAGTAGGACTTCCATAGAAGAAGGCGTCCAACGAATTTCTTTTGTTCCGCAGCGTGATCATCTGAATTTGGGCGTGGAGAATATAACCGTTACAGGGTTGTCCGAGGGAGAAATAACGATTGAGCAGGTCGAAAAGATGGAGGCGGAGAAAGGGATTGTCTTTCGGATTGCTCACAATCGGCAGATGGTAGATAGAAAAACCAAGACAGAAAAAGGCGAGCTTCATGTTACGGCACTTGGAGGTTTTTATTCGTTTACCATTCCGATAATTGTTCGTACAACCTATAGCAGTTCAACGGACATAAGTGAAGAAGGTCCGTCCGGTCAATCACCGCAGCCAGACGGTACGCCAGAACCTTCTGCACCCACTGAACCTTCTGCACCGCCGCCTGCAGACACAGATCACCAAGCAGGCTCATCAGGGGATGCAGTCGAAAGGGAACCTGTAGTGCAGGAGGAATCAGAAGAGCAATCCTCCTCTCAGGACGCGACAGAGACGACGACGTCCACAGATGGAAAAGTGGATGCAAAGGCAGGAGAAGAAGCGCCGACTTCTGTGGAAACACAGGATTAACGATCCTACATAAGAGATCCCAAGCTTACCCAGTGAGAGTAGGGTTGCGGGGGTCCTTTTTTTGTTAACGCAAACTCATACTTCAGTATGAGGGCTTTCCCACCTGGTGGAGGAAGTTAGCGTCATACAAAATTCGTACAATAAAATCATGGAATAGAACAAGAAAGCGAGGAATGAATAAGTGAACATGCTAAAAAAAGGTCTATCGCTATTAACTACCCTTTTTCTCGTTCTTGTCATTGCTCTTACGGCCTTTCTTTTCATTGGAAAAATGAATGGTGGAAAAACAACTTTGTTTGGAAATGAGATCATGGTCGTATTAAGCGGCTCGATGGCTCCAACCTTTAATACGGGAAGTATCGTGGCGGTGAAACCAATGAAATTTGAGGAGGTCAAGAAGGGAGACATTGTCACGTTTAAAAATGAAGACAACTTGACTGTAACGCATCGGGTAATGGAGATCAATAACGGCAAGCTGATCACAAAAGGGGATGCCAATAACGGAAATGACTCCATTCCAGTAACAGCAGACCGGTTAATCGGGCAAGTCCAGTACTCGGTACCCTTCATCGGATACCTGATTGACTTCATCCAATCTAAAGTAGGAATGCTTGTCTTCCTTGGTATTCCTGGTATTTACTTAATCGTAAGTCAAATCTGGAAGTTATTTAAGCTGATGAAGGAAGCGGAAGCGCCAGCAAACTGACTAGCAAACGGAAATCTCGGTCCTTGTGATCGGGATTTTTTTACTAGAGATAAGTCTCATACTCAAGTATGAGGTAGGATAGCAGGTTGTTGTAGAGAGAGTTCATCCCTATCATCTTCCTTTTTCACCCTGATGCAGGAAGTTGGAATGGTTCGAAATCAGTAAGATAAGAAGTGTAAGGCACATCAAAAACGGTGCCAAGAACGAAAATAAAAACGATGCAGGAGGAATGGAATCATGAATTTGAAAAAACAATTTGCGTTAACACTGGCTTCTGTGGGCTTGGGTGCAGCACTGATCGGCGGAGGTACATTTGCATACTTCAGTGACCAGGAAGAAGCTAACAATACCTTCGCAGCGGGTACGCTAGATTTGGCTGTTAATCCAGAAGTAGTCTTTGACGTAGCGAACATGAAGCCAGGTGACTGGGCAGACAGATGGTACAATATTACAAATAGTGGTTCGCTCGATATTAAAAATGTGTATTTGACAACTAGTTATGGTGTGACTGACGCAAATAATAACAATGGAAACGAAGATTTAGGGAAGCACATGGTGGTAGAGCTCATGGATAACTTTGAGCAGGGCAAGCGTGTTATCCTGCGGGAAACTATCTATGACCTAAGTCAGAAACAGGGAACGGATCGTCCTGATCTACTCAAAGCTTACAATGAAGCAACGGGTCAATCACTGGCTAGTGATGAAGTGAACAATATCGCTGTTCGAATTATTTTTGTAGATAACGGAGAAGATCAAAATATTTTCCAAGGCGATGGTTTGCAAATGAAATGGACGTTTGACGCTACCCAAACAGCAGGTGAACATATCAATCAATAAGGCGTATATGACGAAGGTGAGGTTCTCTCACCTTCGTTTTACTAATAAAGGGAGATGACCTATGAAAAACTGGAGAAAACAACTGATGCTTTCCTTTCGTTGCAATGGGATTCGGAAGCATTCTTGTTAGTGGAGCCACTTTTCTTTATCTCAGTGACAAAGAAGTTGTCAATAATACATTTGCCACGGGGACACAGGGCTTGACGTTAGGGAGTACGGTTCATTTGGATATAAAGGACGTAAAGCCTGGCGATGATATCATTCATTATTTTACCATTACGAACAGCGGGTCATTGGATATGGCAAAAGTACTGTTACATACCAATTATACAGTCCTCGATTCCATGGGGAACAATGGTACAGAAGATTTTGGCGAGCACTTATTTATGGAATTTTTAACTCCCGACGGTCAGATTATTTTGCAAAATCAATCCCTGGCAGATCTTAAAAAAAGGACGGACAGCGGGGAGTCGCCAGACATTTCGGGATTTAATACGAATCGGATGAATTTGCGGGTGGGAGAAGCAAAGATTATCGCAATGAGGTTTCACTTTAACGATAATGATCAAGATCAAAACATTTTTCAAGGGGATCAGATTACACTCCATTGGAATCTGGAAGCGGTACAGGGAATTGGAAACGTTCATCAATAAAGAGAGCACGTAACTCATTAAGTGAGATACGTGCTTTCTTATTGGTTGAGGAGGGCTAGTTGATCGTTGAAAGCTGGAGTGCTTAATTAGGAGTTACCAATATTTTCTCATTTACCCCTATAAAAAAGATGTGGTAATTTTTTGGGAGCCAAAACTTCTCACAAAGGGAGTGCGGGGGACGATTTTCTTCGCAAGATCATTAGATCTGCGATTGGGGTGAAACGCGTATGCGTAGGGTTGACTCCTCAACCCGAACCCGACAACTAACCTCGCAGGCAGTTGAAAGGAGAAAAAATGAAAAAGCGGTTCAAGGCAAAATCTTTTGTAATGATGGCGTTAGGCTTGTGCTTGGCAGCGATCTCTACACCAGCATTCGCTGCTTCCTACCAGATTAAGAAAGACGACACATTTTACCTGATTTCCAAACGGTTCAACGTGCCATTGGAATCGGTCCAGAAGGCAAATCCTGGGGTGGACCCACAGAATCTGCGACTGGGGCAGAACATCCAGGTGCCCGTAGCCAATCATGTAAAAACAACAGCTGGTCAACCTCGCTCTTATAGCAAAATGATTAAAGCTGTGGCAACCGCCTATACTGGTTCAGCGGAGGAAAACGGCGGATGGGCTGGGGTGGATTACTTCGGAAATCCACTCAAAGTAGGTACGATCGCAGTCGACCCGGCCGTGATTCCACTTGGCTCCACCGTATACATCACCGGGTACAAGCATGGCTCCCTTCCTGCAAAAGGCATGATCGCCAAAGCAACCGACATCGGCGGAGCAATTAAAAATGCTCGGGTGGACATTTATGTGCCTGGTAGTGACGCTAGCGACTTTGGAACGCAAAATGTTCAGGTTTATGTGCTGAAGTAATCGAAAGGATTACTGCATACATACGGACGAATGTATGTAAGGAAAAAAGCTCGATTTTAAAAGAACTGAGACTGCCGTAATCTACGGCAGTCCCAGTTCTTTTTTTATCGGTGCACAGGCGTTCTTATGAGATCACAGAGGACACTACAGCCTTCTTCAATGCCTGCTCCAAATCGCCAATAATATCATCAATCGCCTCTGTCCCAATCGACAGCCTGATCAACCCCGGAGTCACACCTGCCGCTGCCTGCTCTTCTTCATTCATCTGCTGGTGCGTAGTACTCGCAGGATGGATGACCAGCGACTTGGAATCGCCTACGTTTGCCAGATGGGAGAACAGCTTCACGGATTCGATCAAGGCCTTGCCTTCCTTCACGCCGCCGCGAATGCCAAAGGTAAGAATGGCGCCTGCACCTTTTGGCAAATATTTCCCCGCCAGTGCATGGTTAGCGTCTCCCTCGAGGCCAGGATAGCTGACCCATTCAACTGCTGGATGACTCGCAAGGTATTGTGCAACTGCCAGCGCGTTCTGGCTATGGCGCTCCATACGCAGGTGCAGCGTTTCGAGCCCTTGCAGGAACAAGAAGGAGTTGATCGGTGCTACTGCAGCTCCGATATCGCGTTGGAGCTGGACGCGCGCTTTAATGATATAAGCCAGAGGGCCGACTGCCTCTGTATAAACGACGCCATGATAGCTCGGGTCTGGAGTCGTCAAGCCAGGGAATTTTCCATTGTTCCAGTCGAATTTACCGGAGTCTACGATGATGCCGCCAATCGCTGTTCCGTGTCCACCGATGAATTTGGTAGTGGAGTGGACGATAATATCAGCGCCGTGTTCAAATGGACGGCACAAAATAGGGCTGGCAAAGGTGTTGTCGACGATCAGCGGAACGCCGTTTTCATGAGCAATGTCGGCAATTGCTTGCAGATCGGCGACGTTAATGCGCGGATTGCCAATTGTTTCGCAAAAGAGTGCTTTCGTCTTCTCGTTGATAGCAGCACGGAAGTTCTCTGGGTTGGACTGGTCCACAAAGTGAACTTTAATGCCGAGACGCGGGAGGGTATGGGCAAACAAATTGTACGTGCCGCCATAAAGACTGCTGGACGCTACGATTTCATCTCCTGCGTGAGCGATGTTGAGAATGGAAAAGGTAATGGCAGCTTGACCAGAGGAGGTAGCCAGCGCGCCAACGCCACCTTCAAGGAGGGCTACGCGTTTTTCAAAAACATCTTGTGTCGGATTCATGATCCGGGTATAGATGTTGCCCAATTCTTTAAGTGCAAACAAATTGGCTGCGTGTTCTGTATCGCGGAACACATAAGAGGTCGTCTGGTAAATAGGAACAGCACGCGAGCCCGTTACAGGGTCAACCTCTTGTCCTCCGTGTACTGCGAGTGTTTCCGGCTTCCATTGTTGTTGATCCGACATGATCATCTCTCCCTTTTTCTATGGTAGAATGAAGACAAATAAAAACGGAGCATTCTCCTGAGAAGAAGAAGGCTCCGGTCATACGCGGGCTTGCACTCATCTCTCAGAATCTATTGATTCTGCAGGAATTGGCACCGCGCATCGCTTGACGCTGGTTGCCGGGTTTCATAGGGCCTGTCCCTCCACCGCTCTTGATGAAAAAGTGTGTAAGTTATTGTTGTCATAATTGTATGAAAAACATTGCTTTGCTGTCAATTATAATTATTAGTTATCGGGGTGGATTTTGAGGATATTTACGTACCTGACGACAGGAGGAATGAAATTGCAGGATGAATCGACGAATCAGAAAAAGCTGGCGCTAAGAATCGCATGGATCATTCCCAATGTTTTCTGTTACGCGCTCGTCATCTACTTTGGCTTTTATGTGATAGACAATGCGAGTGAACTAAAGGAAATCAATGAATTTGGCAAGTGGGTATTCATGCTCTTTTGCCTTCTGCTGGCTTCGCTGTACGGATCTTTTCGCATTTTTACGTGGATCAGGGCAGGGAAAATATAAAAGTGGGATTACAGCGAGAGCGATCCTTTGGGCGATCTGAAGAAGCCCCCTCCTATGGCGTTCTGGGTGACGAGTAAACGACAGAACGGTGGAACAGTAAAAGTCGCTAGTTAAATAGAAAGAAACCCCATAATGTTTGGGGTTTCAAAGGCAATGGGGAGAGCAATCGACTGCTCTCCTTTTTGACGCTTTTTAACTAATTCCGAAAGAA